>JBKPNB010000285.1:0-9521 GCA_046732395.1 Actinomycetota bacterium
CTGCCGGCATGGCTCGCCGAGCTCTGGTGGCGCGAGCTCGGCGCCGAGGACGCGCGGTCGCTGATGCGGGCGTGCAACGAACCTGCCGAGACCGCGTTCAGGGTCAATCCGCTGCGGGCCGAGCTCGAGGCGACGATCGCGAAGCTCGCCGCCCTCGACGGCGTCCGCCGGGCGAGCGGGCCGGCGCCGCTCGCGCCTCCCGGCGCGCTCGTCGTCGAGGGCCCGCTTCCGGACCCGATCCTCGCCGCGCTCGCGCGCGGCGAGCTCGTCGCCCAGTCGCGCGCCTCGCAGGCGGTCGTCGAGGTCCTCGAGCCGCGGCCCGGCGAGCGGATCCTCGACCTCTGCGCCGGCCCCGGGATCAAGACGGCGGCGATCGCGGCGCGCCTCGGCGAAGGCGGGGAGGTGGTCGCGGTCGAGGCCGCCCGGACCCGCGCGAGTCAGATCCGCGAGCTCTGCGACCGCCTCGGCGCCCGGACGGTGCGGGTGGTCGAGGCCGACGCGGCCGGAGATGACCTCGGCGCTGGCTACGATCGCGTGCTCGTGGACCCGCCGTGCTCCGACCTCGGAACCCTGGCCGCGAGGGCCGACGCGCGCTGGCGGAAGTCGCCCCAGACGATCGCCCGGCTCGCCGGCCTCCAGCGGCGGATCCTCGCCGCTGGGGCCCGCGCGCTTCGCCCCGCCGGCGCCCTGGTCTACTCGACCTGCACGATCTCCGTCGCCGAGAACGAGGCGGCCGTCCGCGACGTGCTCGACGGCGCCGGCGACCTCGAGGGCGACGACCTCGGCGCTGGGTTCGCGCCCCTCGCCTCTCGGCGCGACCCCCGATTCCTCCAGACCCGACCCGACCGCGACCGCACCGCCGGGTTCTTCATCGCCCGGCTGTCGAAGGCCCGTTAGCGATGGCCAGGGAGGGGGAGCTCGCCCGTCCCGCCTGCCCGGGGTGCGGCGAGCCGTGGCTTCGCCCGACCCAGCTCCCGGGGCGCTACCGCTGCGTCTACTGCCTGCGCCGCTACGAGCTCGTCTCGCAGTGCCCGCGCTGCGGCGAGCACCAGACGATCGTCCGCATGAGCACCACCGAGGACATGCGCTGTCAGCGCTGCGGCGGCTCGATGCTGCGGGCGGTCTGACGGTGGCCGCCACGTCCCCCTACGAGGGCCGGCGCGTGCTGCCGTCGATCCTCGCCGCCGACTTCGCGCGGCTCGGCGAGCAGGTGTCCGAGGTGCTCGAGGCAGGGGCGCGGGTGATCCACGTCGACATCATGGACGGCCACTTCGTCCCCCCGATCACGATGGGCCCACTGGCGGTCGCGGCGATCGCCGACACCATCCACGCCGCCGGCGGCGCGGTCGAGGCCCACCTGATGATCGAGCGCCCCGACCGCCAGATCGAGGAGTTCATCGCCGCCGGAGCCGACGGCGTCACCATCCACGTCGAGGCCGACCCCCACGCGTACCGGACGCTCACCGCGGTCAGGGAGGGCGGCGCCAGGGCCGGCCTGGCGCTGAATCCGGGCACGCCGGCGGAGACGGCGAGCGCGCTCGCGGCGATCGCCGACACCGTGCTCTGCATGACCGTCAACCCGGGCTGGGGCGGGCAGAGCTTCATCGCCTCCTCGCCCCGCAAGCTCGCCCGGCTGCGGGAGATCGCGCCGGAGTCGGCGCTCGAGGTCGACGGCGGCATCGACGTCGACACCGTCGGCACCGTCGCCGCCGCGGGTGCCAGCCTGTTCGTCGCCGGGACGGCGATCTTCGGCGACCCCGAGCCCGCCGCCGCCTACCGCCGGCTCGCCGAGGCCGGTGGGGCCACCTAAGGACCGGCGCTAGCCGACCTCCTCCGCGGCGGCGAGCCGGGCCTCGAGCTCGGCCGGCGAGCCGGGCTCGAGCAGGTCCGCGGGGCGGCCGACGGGCTTGCGGTAGACGACGTAGAGCAGCGCGCAGAGGGCCAGCGCCGCGCCCAGGAAGCCGACCTCGACGCGGCGGAACTCGCTCAGCACCGGCAGCAGGTTCCAGCCCAAAAAGCCGAGCGCGCAGAGCACCCAGCACGCTGCCGCTCGGCGGACCTTGCCCTCGGCCACCGAGGCCTGGTTGAGCGTCGTCGCCGCCAGGTAGACGCCCATCCCGGCGCTGACGCAGAGCAACCCGATCCGGTCGTAGGTGAACTTGGCGCCGAACGCGATCTGCATCAGCTTCGGGCCGGCGATCAGGATCACCGCCGAAACGGCGGCCGTGAACAGGGCGATCGCGCCGAGCGTGCCCCGGACCGAGAGCCGGAACGCCTCCTCGCCGGAGCTGCCGCCGCGCGAGCGTAGCCGGGTCAGGTGGGGGAGGAGGCTGGTGGCGATCCCCTGGAAGAGGAGGAGCGGCGCGCGGGCGACCATCAGGACGTTGAAGATGAACCCCGCCGCCGAGGCGCCGACGGAGGCCCGGACCAGCAGCGGCCCGCCGTTGATCAGCGTCTGCTCGCTGAGCATGATCAGCAGCACCGCGGCCGCGAACCCGGCGCCGCTCGCGAGCGTGAATTCCTGCTCGGCGGCAATCGCGGCAGCCGCGTCGGCCGGCGGCGGCGCGGGTCGGCCGCGGGCGCGGCCCACGAACGCGAGCGGGACGACGACCAGGCTCAGCAGCGGCGCGACCGCGATCCCCGCGGCGACGACCGCCTGCCCGCTGGCGATACCGACTGCAACCGCGAGCGAGAACAGGAAGCGCCCGGTCGCCTCGTTGACGATCAGTCCGGCGAGGAGACCGAACCTCCGCGTGCCGGCGAGGAAGCCGCGGGCGTAGTAGCTGGCCCCGAATGAGACGACGGAGACGAGCATCACCCAGTACAGGGCCGTCTTCCCCTCCAACACCGAGGTCTCGAGCGGGCCATGGAGGAGCAGCGTCGCCGCCGCCACCGCGGCGGCGATCCCGAGCTGGATCAGCGCCCCGATCCGCAGCGGCCGCCCGACCGGCAGCGTCCGCGCCTGGCGCTCCGCGATCGTCCGCGACAGCAGCTGCTCGACCGGGCGGTAGACGATCGAGATCGTGATCATCACCGCCGACCACAGGACGACGATCTGGCCGTACTCGGTGCGGGAGAGGTTGTGGGAGGCGAGCGCGAAGTAGAGGTATGTGAGGACGCCGGCCGTGCCGATCCCGGCCGCGAGCAGGGTTGCGCTGCGGCCGTAACGGCGCGCCTCGACGCCGGCGTCGGACTTGCCGACTCCGTTCAGGGAGCGGGCGCGACCCGCCGTGAAGTCCCGAACGCCCACGAGGCAAGGAAGGTAGCGGCCCAGGCGGCATGGAGTTCGTGAGCATGGCTCATCTGGCGGCGTACAATCGAGTTGACTGACCAATCAGTCAACGACGAATCGGGAGGGCATGGCAAAGTCGACGACGCTCACCGATGGGGACCGGACGGCGCTCCGGCGCGCGCTCGACCTCGCCGAGCGGGGGCGCGGACGCGTCAGCCCGAATCCGCTGGTCGGCGCGGTCCTGGTCCGCGACGGGCGGACGATCGGCGAGGGCCATCACGCCGAGCTCGGTGGGCTCCACGCGGAGGCGGCGGCGCTGGAGGATTGCCGCGCCCGCGGCGAGGATCCGCGCGCGGCGACGGCCTACATAACGCTTGAGCCGTGTGTCCACCACGGCCGCCAGCCGCCCTGCGCCGAGGCGCTCCTCGCCGCCGGTATCGCCCGCGCCGTGATCGCCTCCGACGACCCGAGCGAGCACGCGAGCGGCCGCGGTCCGGCGGCGCTCGAGGCGGCCGGCGTCGAGGTGAGCTGGGCGAACGGGGCCGAGGCCGCCGCCGCGCGGCTCCTCAACCAGCCGTTTCGAAAGCGCGCCCGCACCGGCCGGCCGCTGGTGACGCTGAAGGCGGCGATCAGCCTCGACGGTCGCACCGCGACCGCCGCCGGCGATTCGCGCTGGATCTCGGGCGAGCGGAGTCGCGCCCTCGTCCACCGCTGGCGGGCCGAGGCCGACGCGGTCGCGGTCGGGATCGGCACCGCGCTCGCCGACGATCCGCTGCTGACGGCGCGTCCCGTGGGAGACCCGGCCGCGCCCGGAGGAATTCCGGCTTCGCCGGAATCACCGCTCGCTGGCGCTCGCTGTGAGGACGCGGCCGGCAGTGGTTCGCAGCCGGTGCGGCTCGTCTTCGATTCCGCCGCCCGGCTGCCGCTCGCCTCGCGGCTGGTCGCCTCGCTCGACGAGGGGCCGGTGGTGGTCGTCGCCTCGGCGGAGGCCCCGGCCGGCGCGGTTGGCGCGCTCCGCGACGCCGGGGTCGAGGTGCTGACTCCGGTCGGCGACCGCCCGGCCCGGATCGTCGCCGCGCTTTCGGAGCTCGGCGGTCGCGGGGTGAGCTCGCTCATTCTCGAGGGCGGCGCCGCGCTGGCGGGTGCCTTTCTCGACGTCGGCGAGGTCGACGAGCTGCGGCTGTTCCTGGCGCCGATCGTGCTCGGGGGCGACGGCGCGCGACCGCTCGCCGGCGGCGAGGGGGCCGAGCGGATCGGCGACGCGCTGCCTGCAACCGATGTGAGCTGCGAGCGCTCCGGCGAGGACCTGTTGATCTCGGCCCGGCTGCGGGACTGGTAGGGGCGGCGGCGTGTTCACCGGGCTGGTACGCGAGGTGGGGAGGGTGGCGGCGCTCGATCGCGACGAGCGCGGGGCGTGGCTGCGGGTCGAAGCCGAGCTGGCGGGCGAGGTCGCGGCGGGCGACTCGGTCGCGGTCGCGGGCGCCTGCCTGACGGTGGCCGAGCGCGCAGGCGGCGCGTTCGAGGCCGACGCGATCAACCAGACGCTCTCGCTGACGACCCTCGGGGAGCGTCGCCCGGGCGACCGGGTCAACCTCGAGCCGGCGCTCCGCGCCGGCGATCCGCTCGGCGGCCACCTGGTCCAGGGCCACGTCGACGGGGTGGCCCGGGTCCTCGGGGTCGTCGCCGACGGGGCCTCGCGGCGGCTGCGGGTCGCCCTCCCGGCGGAGCTTCGCCGCTATGTGGTCCCGCGGGGCTCGATCGCCCTCGACGGGGTCAGCCTGACCGTCGCCGGCGTCGTCGGAGACGCGGTCGAGGTGGCGCTGATCCCCGAGACGCTCGAGCGAACCACGCTCGGCGAGGCGGGCGAGGGCTACCGCCTGAACGTCGAGGTCGACCTCATCGCCCGCCACCTCGAGCGGCTCGTGCAAGGCTTTGTCGGCTCGGAAAGGAGCACCTGAATGGAACCGACCACCTCGACGGCGTTCTCGACGATTGAGGAAGCCCTGGATGAGATCCGCCGCGGGCGGATGGTCGTCGTCTGCGACGACGAGAACCGCGAGAACGAGGGCGACCTGACGATGGCGGCCCAGTTCGCGACCCCGGAGGCGATCAACTTCATGGCCAAGGAGGCGCGGGGGCTGGTCTGTCTGGCGCTCACCCCCGAGCGCTGCGATCAGCTCGGCCTCGACCTGATGGCGGCGAAGAACGAGTCGGCCTTCAACACCGCCTTCACGGTCTCGGTCGAGGCCCGCGACGGGGTGACGACCGGGATCTCGGCAGCCGACCGCGCGCGGACGATCCAGGTCGCGATCGACCCCAATTCCGCGCCCGACGACCTCGTCCAGCCCGGACACGTATTTCCGCTCAAGGCGAGGGAGGGCGGCGTCCTCGAGCGCGCCGGCCAGACCGAGGCGGCGGTCGATCTTGCCCGCCTCGCGGGCGTGATCCCGGCGGGCGTCATCTGCGAGGTGATGAACGAGGACGGGACGATGGCCCGGGTCCGGGACCTCGTGCCGTACTGCGAGCGCCATGGGCTGGTGATGATCACCGTCGCCGAGCTGATCGCCTACCGTCGGCGAACCGAACGGCTCGTCGAGCGGGTCGTGGCCACCCGGCTCCCGACGGCGTTCGGGGAGTTCACCGCGGTCGGCTACCGCTCGCTGATCGACGACAAGCATCACGTGGCAATGGTCAAGGGCGAGGTCGACGGCGCCGAGGACGTGCTGGTCCGGGTCCACTCGGAGTGCCTGACCGGCGACGTCTTCCACTCGCTGCGCTGCGACTGCGGCGAGCAGCTCGAGGCGGCGCTGGCGACGATCGAGCGCGAGGGGCGCGGGGTCCTGCTCTACCTCTCGCAGGAGGGGCGCGGGATCGGCCTCCTCAACAAGCTCCGCGCGTACAAGCTCCAGGAGGATGGGCTCGACACCGTCGACGCGAACCTCAAGCTCGGCCTTCCGGCCGATCTGCGCGACTACGGCATCGGCGCCCAGATCCTCGTCGACCTCGGGCTCACCAGCATCCGGATCCTCACCAACAACCCGAAGAAGATCCACGGGCTCGAGGGGTACGGGCTGTCGGTGACCGACCAGCTGCCGATCCAGGCCGTACCCAACCCGCACAACGAGGAGTACCTGCGGACCAAGCGGGAGCGGCTCGGTCACACCCTCCACCACCAGGGCCTGCCGCTCGACGAGGAGCTTCTCCACGAGGAGCACCGCCGCGACGTCGAGAAGGAGGCGCTCGGGGCGCGGGAGCGAGAGGAGGAGTCAGCTGACTGATCAGCACGCGGCCGGCAGTCATTCCGAATACGCGATCTGCGTGGCGACGTTCTATGACGACCTCGCCGAGCGGCTCACCAACAGCGCGATCGAGGCCTTCGACGAGGGCGGCGTCACCGCCGCATCGGTCCACACCTTCGAGGTTCCGGGAGCGTTCGAGCTGCCGTTGGCCGCGAGCTGGTGCGCCGAATCGGGGCGCTTCGCCGGCATCGCCTGCGTCGGCGCGGTGATCCGCGGCGAGACGAGCCACTACGACCACATCTGCGCCTCCTCCGCCCGGGGAATCATGGAGGTCCAGCTCCGCACCGGCGTCCCGTGCGCGTTCGGCGTCCTCACCTGCGAGACGATGGAGCAGGCGCTCGCGCGCGCGAGCGGCGGCGAGCGCGATCAGGGCCGGAGGGCGGCCGAAGCTGTGATGAGGATGGCGAGGGTGCGGGAGCAGGTGGCAGGTGGCAGGTCGCAGGTGGAGGAGGGCGCGTGATCCGGTGGTTCGACATGCCACCTGCCACATGCCACCTGCCACATGCCAACTCCCCGCTACCATCCCATCCCGCCATGAGCAAGGTCTGCTTCAGCTGCGGCAAGCGCCCGTCGTTCGGGAATTCGCGCAGCCACTCGATGGTGGCCACGCGGCGCCGCTTCAACCCGAACCTGCAGAAGGTGCGAATCGACGACGGCGGCCGGCCCCGGCGCGTTTACGTCTGCACGCGCTGCCTGAAGTCGAACAAGATCACCAAGTACGCCTAGGCCGACGATAATCCGCCCCCGATGGCAACATCGGTAGAGCGGTTCCGTCAGGTCCTCTCGGTCGCCTACTCGCACCTCGAGGCCCGGCGCCAGGAGGTCAACGACCTCAACGTCTTCCCGGTTCCCGACGGCGACACCGGCGACAACATGGCGCTGACGATGCGCCACGTCCTCGACGAGCTCGATCGCCTCGAGAGCGACGGCGGCGGCGACCCCGAGCGCGCCGACATCGTCCAGCACGTCGCCCGCGCCGCGCTGATGGGCGCCCGCGGCAACTCCGGGGTGATCCTGAGCCAGATCGTCCGCGGCGCAGCCGAGGAGCTGGCGACGCCGCCGGGCCGCCTGATCGACCCGATCCTGATCTCGGCGGCGCTGTCGAACGCCACCCGGGCCGCCTACGCGGCGGTCCGCGAGCCGGTCGAGGGGACGATGCTGACCGTGATCAGGGAGATGTCGGACGCTGTCTCGCGGCGCCTCGCCCACTGGGAGCAGCACGCGTTGAGCCGCGATGCGACCGACGAGCAGCAGAACGCGCGGCTCGCGGAGATGCTGGGGGTCGCGCTGGCGACGGCCGAGGAGGCGGTCAAGCACACGCCGGAGCAGCTCGACGTCCTCGCCGACGCCGGCGTCGTCGACGCCGGCGCGCTCGGGCTGGCGGTGATCGTCCGCGGAGCGATCGCCGGCCTCGCCGGCGAGGGTGTCGAGCTGCCGGAGATCCCGCGGTATGAGCCGGCGCGGACGATCGACGTCCACCACACCGGCTCGCGGTTCCGGTTCTGCACGAACTTCATGGTCACCGGCGAGGGGCTCGACCGCCGCGCGTTCGAGCGCCGGCTCGAGGAGCTCGGCGACTCGGTGCTCGTCGTCGGCGACCCGACCACCCTCAAGGTCCACGTCCACACCGACGACCCCGAGGCGGCGAAGGCCCTGTTCGCCGGCGTGGGAGCGATCGAGCGCGAGGACATCGCCGACATGCGGGAGCAGATCGCCGCCCGCGACGCCCGCCTTCGCGAGGCGCGGACCGGGGTGCTCGCGATCGCCAGCGGCGAGGGGATGGGCAGGCTGTTCGGCGAGCTGGGCGCGATCGTCGTCGACGGAGGGCCGACGTTCAACCCGTCGACCAACGACATCCTGAAGGGGATCGAGCGGGTGCCCGCGAGCGAGGTGCTGGTCTTCCCGAACTCCGGCGACGCGGTGCTCGCCGCCGAGGAGGCCGTGAAGATGACCGATCGCCCGGCGGTCGTCGTGCCCTCGCGCTCGCAGCAGGGCGCGCTCGCCGCGCTCGTCGAGCTCGACGCCGACGTCTCCGCCGCCGAGAACGCCGAACGCCTAGGGCAGGTGCTGGAGTCGATCCGGGTCGGGAGCGTGACCCGCGCCGAGCGCGACGACGCCGACGGGCGGTTCGTCCGCGGCCAGTGCGTCGGGTTCGAGGACGGCCAGGTGGTCGCCTGGGGCGACACGCGGGAGACGCTGGCGCGGACGCTCGACCGCCTCGCCGACGGGGCCGAGCTCGTCACCCTGATCGAGGGCGAGGGGGCGCCGCTTCGCCTCTCCGAGGTCGACCCGCTGCTGCCCGACGGGATCGAGCTCGAGACCCATTACGGCGGCCAGCGCCTGTACTGGTGGCTGATCGCGGCCCAGTGACCGATCAGGCGAGCTCGACGACCGCCTCGATCTCCACCGGCCAGTCGAACGGAAGCTCGGCGACGCCGACCGCCGAGCGGACATGGCGCCCCGCTTCCGGCCCCCAGACGTCGAGGATCAGGTTGCTGAACCCGTTGATCACCGCCGGCGTCTTGTTGAACCCCGGGGCGCAGTTGACCATCCCGAACGCCTTCGCCCAGCCGGCGACATGGTCGAGGTCGCCGAGCGCGGCGCGAAGCGAGGCGAGGATCGCGAGCCCGGTGAGGCGGGCGGCGTCGGCGGCCTCGTCCGCCGAGACGTCGGCGCCGACCTTGCCCGCGACGAGGGTGCGGTCGCCGTCAACCGGGCCGTGGCCCGAGACGTAGGCAAGCCGGCCGCTGGTCCTCACCAGGTCGAACTTGAACTCGACGCCGGCCGGGGCGGCGAACGGTCGCGGCAGCTCGAGCCCGAGCTCGGCGAGGCGGTCGTCGATCCGTCCCATCGGACGAGCAGCCTAGCCTCCAGACGATGGCGAGTGCGCGCGGCGCAACGATCGACGGGAGCTCCGGTTCGGGACGGGACACCCCGCCGGCGGTCGGTACCGGCGCGCCGCTCGAGCTTGGCGCGCTGCGGGCGGCGCC
>JBKPNB010000286.1:0-8595 GCA_046732395.1 Actinomycetota bacterium
GATGTGGACCATGCCGAGCTGGGGCGTGTCCGCCTCGGAGGCGACGATCCAGCCGATCCGCCAGCCGATCATCCGCTGTTCACAGGCGACGCCCCCGAGCGTGATCGTGAGGTCGCGCATCCCCTCCAGCGCTGCCGGCACGACGACCTTCCTGCCCCCGAAGACGATCGCCTCCATCGCGCTCCAGTAGAGAAGCCGGATCTGCCGCTCCGTGCAAATGCGCTGCACCGCCGCCCACTCCTCGTCGTTCAGGACCCATCCAGACGGGAACGACGGGTTCCCGAAGAAGATGGCCCGCGTGCGATCGGAGACGGCCGCCTCCAGCGCGTCGAGGTCCCAGCGCCAGCCATGCTCGGTGGGGTGCAGCGGGACCAGCCGCGCAACGTCCCCGGCGAGCCGCACTCGCTGGAGCATCCCTGCATATGTCGGATCGGGGACGATCACTTCGTCGCCGGGATCGGTCAAGGCGAGCAGCGCATCGAGCATGTTGTCGCCCTCCCCGGAGGTGATCACCACTTCCCTCTCAGGGTCGTACTGGGGCCCGCCGCGCCGGACGATGAGCCGGGCGATCTCGCGCTTGAGCTCGCCCATGCCCGTGAACGGCAGCCACGAGTTGGCCTCGTCGGTGCCCACCGCCGCCCGCGTCGCCTCGACCGCCGCGGCCGGCGGCGGGATGTCCGTATCCAGGTTCTCCATGCGCAGGATCTCGGGATCGCTGCCGGCCGCCGCCGCGACCTCATCGATCGAGAACCCGGGGATGCCTCTGAGCCGCTCGCCCACAGGCGGACACTATCCGGGGGGGCTGTCACGCACCCTGTGCTGGCTGCGACGACGGGGCATCCGTCGACGCTCGCTCCGCCGTCAGGCAGCCGCCTTTCGCGCGGAGGAATTGCGGCTCCGCGGAGCCGCTCGGCTACTTCTGGCGCGCCCCCTCCCGCGTGCCGCCAGCGCTGAGCGCAGCTCAGGAACAACCCGCCGCTCACTTCCCTCGCAAGGGAGGAGCGGGCCCGGAGAGAGCCTCTGTGAGGGGGGCGCTCAGGCAGATCGGGGCGCGCTGAGCTCGGCGAGTCGCGCTGCGCTCTCGGGGTCCATCGGCAGGAACGTCTCGATCGCGAGGTTCGCCGCCGTGACGTCGAGCGGGGCTCCGAGAGTGGCGATCACCGTGAACAGCTCGACCTCGCCGAGCGGCGTCTGAAGCCTGAGCGAGACCACCGGCTGGGTGGCTGCGCCGGCCGGCGGCTCGCCGGGGAGGTAGGACTCGACCTCCTCGATGAGCTTGGCGAGGGCGGGATCGGCGTTCTCGCGGCTCCTCCGCTTCAGCCGGTGAATCAGCGGCGCGTTGCACGCGGCGGTCATCGACGAGATCCGCGGCAGGCCCCCCGGGTGGATGCCGAGGCGGAGCAGGTTGATCGGTGGTTCAAGGAGCTCCGGGTCGACCCCGTCCCAGAGAAGCGACGCCGCTCGATTGGACTCGATCAGGTTCCAGAGCCCGTCGACGATCAACGCCGGGTTTGGCTCGTGCGCCTCGAGCAGCCGCTCGAGCGACTCCCGAAGGGGCTGCATCACCTCCCCGTCGTAGGGCAGCTCCAGATAGGGAGGCGCGAAGCCGCCCGCGAGCAGCAGCCGATTGCGCTCGACGATCGGCAGATCGAGGTGCTGGGCCAGGTGGACGAGGAGCTGGCGACTCGGGCTGGAGCGGCCGGTCTCGACGAAGCTCAGGTGCCTGGTCGAGACGTTCGCGTCCAGCGACAGCTGAAGCTGGCTGAGGCCGCGTCGCGTGCGCCAGAAGCGGATCAGCTCGCCCGCGGTCTGGGGCTCCTGCTCGGTCTGGACGACCACCCGATTGAAGTTAGCGGTGCGTTCGATCCGGCTCCATTACCACGCGTGTAAAGCCGGCCGGCATTACACGCGAGGTAATCGACGCGCGGCCCTTCCTCCTGGATCGTTGACGGCGAAGCAACCAGACGATCAACGGAGGTAACCGATGACCGATACACAGGCTTTCGACGAAATCTCATCGCGGAGCGCGGCCGAGCTGGCGAAAAAGTATGTCGCGCTCTGGAACGAGCCCGATGCCGACCGGCGCCGGCGGATGATCGCCGAGCTCTGGACTGAGGACGGGAGGCATATCCTCGAGCCGCCGCAGGAGATCCGCGAGATCGCGGCGCGACCCGGGCTCGCCATGGCGGCGATCCTCGAGGCTCGGGGATACGAGGAGATAGAGGCTCGCGCGGCGAACGCATACGAGCACTGGGTCGGCTCCGAAGGGCTCAGCTTCCGGGGGCGCGACGACGCCGAGCGACTCGGCGACGTCGTCAAGTTCCACTGGGAAGCGGTCGCCCAGGATGACGAGGTGTCCGCAGTCGGACTCAACTTCCTCGTCCTCGCTGCGGACGGCCGGATCGAGCGCGATACGCGTTCGTCGTCGCTTAAGAGGAGCGCAGCAACTGTAGCGGCAGCCCAATCGGCGAGAATGGAGGACGAAATGGGCCTCTATGGCGATCATGTCCTGCCCCGGATCGTCGACGCTTTCGGTGGGATGAAGACTGTCGATCCGCTGCGCGAGCGCGTCTGCAAGGGGCTCGAGGGCGAGGTCGTCGAGATCGGGTTCGGCTCGGGCCTCAACGTCCCGTTCTACCCTGACTCGGTGAGGCGCGTTGCGGCGGTGGAGCCGGCCGACGTCGGCTGGAAGCTCGCCGCCAAGCGCCTGCGGGCATCGAGCGTTCCGGTCGAGCGATCGGGCCTCGATGGGCAGTCGCTGCCGTTCGAAGACGACAGCTTCGACGCCGCGCTCTCGACCTGGACGATGTGCACCATCCCCGATATCGCGCGGGCGCTGGCCGAGCTTCGGCGGGTGCTCAAGCCCGGGGGCGCGCTGCATTTCGTCGAGCACGGCCTGGCGCCCGACGAGGGGGTGCGCCGCTGGCAGCATCGCCTCGAGCCAATGCAGAAGCGGCTCTTCGGAGGTTGTCACCTGACACGCGTGATCCCCGATCTGCTGCGCGACGCCGGGTTCGAGATCACCGAGCTCGATGTCTTCTACGAGGATGGTGCGCCCAAGTTTCTCGCTGCCGACTCGCTCGGCGCGGCCGTCTCGCGGTGACTCGGGGCGGGACCCGTCGCCGGTGCAGGAGCAGGGTCACTGCCGCACCTGGCTCTCATGGCGGCCAATCGCCCCAAGCGCCGCCGACACGGCCCGCACGTCGTCGTCGCTGTTGTAGACGTGGAGCGAGACACGGATGCCGCCGCCGCGGGAGCTGGTGATGATCCTGTACTCGTCCGCCAGTGCGGCCCGGACCTCCTCAACCGCGGCAGTCGGGTGCCTCAGCGAGACAATGTGGCCGCTCGCGGACCGGTCGCTCAGGGGCCGGTACGGGGACCAGCCAAACGGCGCGGTCTGCTTCACGAGCGTAGCCGCCAATCGACCGGCGTGCTCGCGAATCGAATTCAGCCCGAGTCCGGTAAGCAGCTCGATGGAAGCGAGCAGCCCTGAGGCTGCGCTGTAAGACATGGTGGACAGCTCAAATCGTCGAGCGTCCCCGGCGAGCGAAAGTTCCTGCGGCTTGAAGTCAAACGGTGTGGCACTGCCTTTCCACCCAACGAGCGGCGGAATGACGGCTGCAAGGTCCTCGGCTACCGCAAGAAGTGCGACGCCGCCGGGGGCGGACAGCCACTTGTACCCACTGCACACCAGCGCGTCGGCTCCCCAAGCCTTCATGGTGACCGGGACAGCACCGGCCATCTGAGTGACATCAACCACGACTCGGGCTCCAGCGCTTCGAGCACGCGCCACCAGCGCCGCGACATCGACGTGAGTACCGGTCGAAAATTGAACCGCGCTGACGCACAAAACCGTTGTTCGCTCACTGATGGCGTCGACCAGCGACTGTGTGAGGTCCTTGGCCGCGATATCGGGAACCCAGCGTACGCGCATACCCGAACGCTCGTGGGCTGCCAGCCATGGGTATGTCACGCTCGGGAAGTCGCTCGGCACCAGGATCACCTCACCGCCTGGGTCGGAGAGCATTCCCGCAAGCTGGCCGAGGCCTTCACTCGCTCCGCCGACCACTGCGATAGACGCCACCGGCGCACCGAGCAGGTCGGCCGCAGCCGCTCGCAAAGTGTCGAGAATTTCCGCCTCGGCTTGGTCCGACAGACGGAGATTGCCATGCTGGGCAATATCGGTCAGGAAATGGGTACTCGCTTCCAGCGAGATTCGCGGTATCAGGCCGAGGGAGGCTTGGTTCAGGTAGGTGCAGTTGGCAAGACCGGCATACTCTCGACGGTCGATCAGGGGATCCATGTCCGTTACCTCACGTGCGTAGCGACGGCAGCGCGTTCGATCTCGTAGTGGAGAGTGAGGAATCGCTGTCCGGCGAGGTAGAAGCTGTGGTCCGTCTTCAGCTCGCCTTCGGCGACGTAGTCGAAGATGCGTTCCTGGAAACAGAGCAGCTTGAGAACGGTCAGGGCGTCTCTCTCGCTGTCGACGGAGCTCAGGTAGTGACCCGGGAATGCGAGATCGGTTCGCGACGTGAGGATGGCGGTGAAGTTGGCGCTTGGGATCGGGAAACCGACGCTCACGTAGCCGCGGCCCTCGCGCGGCCCGTGATCGGGTCGCGCCGTCGGTTTGGACGACGAACAGCCCCCCCGATGGCGTCGCTCGCCCCTGCTGGCCAACGTCATAAGAGACACCACTAGCCGAGCCACTCCCCGCGCCGCATGATGCGGCGGCCGGCGAGCTCGTTCGCCTCGCGCCATGCCTGGACGCTCCGCGGTGTGAGGCGGAGATAGACGTACTCCTCCGGCTCCTCCCTGGGATCGAACCCGGCCGCGCGTGCATGCGCGTCTTCGAGCCCGGGGTCGGCGCCGATCGCGAGCGCCTCGACCGGGCCCTCGATGATCACCACGTCGCGGGTCGGTCCGAGCGCGACCCGCGCCCGGCCGGTACGGATGAGGTTTCTGGCCGTCCGGCTCGAGCGCGGCGTCGCGACCGTCAGCGCCGCCCCGTCCCAGTGGTAGGAGAGCGGGACCAGGTACGCGCGCCCGCCCTCGTCGGCGGAGGGGGCCCAAAGGTCGACCGCGGTCCGGAGTTTCTCGAGCGTGTCGAGCCGCCGCTGCGCGGTCGATCGCGGCGCCGGCATGCCGGGGTCCTCGCTCGTCATCGCGGGTTCCCCATTCCGTCGCTCAGGAGCCCTCGCCGGCGAGCTTCCGGAGCTCTCCGACCCGGGCGCCGAGCGCGTTGCGCTCGTCCTCGTCGAGCCAGCTTCGATCGACGCCGGAGGTGATGCGGAACGCGGCCTGGCGGTGATCGTCGACCGCGTCGACAGCGATCTCTACCGCCACGTAATCGGGCGCGCCGGCCAGAGGCTCGGCGAGCACGCGCGCGCGGCCGTGGGCGGTGAACGCGGTGTCGCCCTCGGTCAGCACCAGCAGCGCCACCCGCGGGTCCTCCCGCAGGCGCGCCAGCGAGCCGCGGTCGCGGTGGAGGCCGAGGAGGATCCGCCGGTCGCCGGCGCGCACCGGCGCCGAGATGGGGATCGCGTGCGGGCGTCCTTCGTCGACCGTGGCGAGGACGCCGACGGTCCGCTGCGGCCACTCGGGCAGCGCATCGAAGGCGGGGCGCTCGTCCGGCGATCCACCGCCGATCGTCTTGCTCATCGCTTGCTCCCTTCCGGTTGCGGTCGATCGGGTCCGAGCTCCGCCAGCCGCCGCTCGAGGTGGCGTCGCTCGGCGTCGGAATGGACGAGCTCGAGCGCACGGCGGTAGGCCGCCCGCGCCTCGGCCGCGCGATCGAGGCGGCGCAGGAGCTCGGCGTGGGTGGCGTGCAGGTAGTGGTAGCGGTCGAGCTCGAGGCGCTCGACGATCTCGAGCGCGGCGGCGACATCGCCGGCCTCGGCGACGGCGACCGCCTGGTTGAGCTCGACCACCGGGGAGCCGGTGCGGCGCGCGAGCTCGCCGTAGAGCGCCGCGATCTGCGGCCAATCAGGGGGCTCGGAGGCGTGGAGGTCCGCGAGCGCCGCCTGGAGCACGTAGGGGCCGCGGCCGCCGAGCGCGAGCGCGCGCTCGAGCTCCGCGCGGCCGGCGGCGGCCTCGCGCTCGTCCCAGAGCGAGCGATCCTGGTCGCTCAGGAGGACGAGGGTGCCGTTCGCGAACCTGGCCTCGCGCCGCGCGTCGTTGACCAGCATCAGCGCCAGCAGGCCGCGCACCTCGGGCTCGTCCGGCATCAGCTCGGCGAGCGCGCGGGCAAGCCGGATCGCCTCGGCGGCGAGCTCGCTGCGCCCGCCGTAGCCCTCGTTGAAGATCAGGTAGACGACCGCGAGGACCGCCGCCAGACGGTCGGGGAGCAGGTGGGCGGGCGGGACGCGGAACGGGATCCCCGCGGCCTTGATCTTCCGCTTGGCCCGAACCAGCCGCTTGGCCATCGTCGCCTCCTCGACGAGGAAGGCGCGGGCGATCTCCGCCGTCGTTAGCCCGCCGAGCGTCCGCAGCGTCAGCGCGACCTGCGCGTCGAGCGCGAGCGCCGGGTGGCAGCAGGTGAAGACGAGCTCGAGCCGCTCGTCGGGGATCGCCGTCTCCTCCACGTCATCCTCCACGGCTTCCGGCGCCTCGAGCAGCCGCGCCTTCGCCGCCAGCGTCCGGTCGCGCCGAATGCGGTCGATCGCCCGGTTCCGCGCAGTGGCCACGAGCCAGGCGCGCGGGTTGTCCGGGGCGCCATCGCGCGGCCAGCGCTCGGCGGCGATCGCGAACGCCTCCTGGACGGCTTCCTCGGCGACGTCGAAGTCGCCGAGGAAGCCGATCAGGGTGGCGAGGATGCGCCCCCACTCGTCGCGGAAGACCCGGTCGAGGATCGCTCAGCGCTCCACGATCGGGCGAACCTCGATCGCCCCGCCCATCCGGGCGGCGGGGATCCGCGCGGCGAGCTCGATCGCCGCGTCGAGGTCATCCGCCTCGAAGAAGAGGTAGCCGGCGAGCGCCTCCTTGATCGCCACGAACGGCCCGTCGGTGGTCAGCGTCCTGTCGTCCTCGACGCGCACGGTAGTCGCCGCGGAGGGATCGGCGAGCTGGACGCCCGGACTGACGCCGGGGGTCTGGTTGATCGCCTGGTAGTCCGAGTAGACGGACCTCTGCTCCTCCTCGGAGAGGCGGGCCCAGGCCTCGGCGTCGCGGGGAGTCGGGGCGTCTCCCTGGTGGATCAGGAGCATGTACTTCATCGCTTCCTCCTTTCGCGGAAGTTCGTTTCAGCCATGAGACGAACGGAGGGCGTTGGAATGGACAGCCCTCAATCCGCGGGCGGCGTCGCTCGCAAATCGGCGAGTCTTCGCTCGGCGTCGGCGCGCTCGGCGCCGCCCAGGGGCCAGCCGCTCCGCGCCGCCTGGTAGGGGCAGCCGATCTCCTCGAACACGGCCAGCGACCGCCGCAGGAGCTCCTCGGAGTCGTCGCGCAGCGCGCGCGCCCGCAGCAGCACCCCGCCGGCGTAGCGGTGGTCGCCGATCGTCGCCGCGGCCTTGGCGATCGCGCCCGGCGCGAGCTCGTCGCCGTTGCGGACCAGCGCCTCGGCCCGGGTCGCGACGAACTCGGCGCGCCACCACATCTTGCCGACCGGCACCTCGGTGACGCGCTTCGCGGCCTGCTCGAGACTCCCCCGGTGGAGGTCGACGTCGGTCTCGAGCAGCAGCATCCCGGACCGCTGCCCGCTGGTTGGGGGCGCGACGCTGTCGGCGAACCGGAACCAGTCCACGGCCGCCTCCTCGTCGCCTCGATATCCGAAGATCGCCGCCACGCACGCGATCGCGGCCGACATCGCCGCGATCGTCGGCCGATCGCTGGCGGTCCATGCCTCGCGCAGCTTGCGGGCCATCTCGATCGCGGTGTCCCACTCGCCGGCGAAGAACGCGGGGAGCAGCCCGCGCGACCAGCCGGAGTAGACCGCGCCCACCGAGAGGTCGAGCTCGCGCGCCCGCGCGGCGTAGTCCGCCGCCTCCTCGTATTCCCCGGTGGCGACCAGCGACTCGATGATCATGTGGAGCGAATCGCTGCGTTCGGGGCCGAGCTGGAGGCCCTCCTTCGCGCCGGCGAGCAGCGCGATCCGATCGCGCGTCGAGGCGACCGCGTCGCCGTAGCGACCTTCGGTCCAGGCGACCGAGGTGATGGCGTCGAGCGCGCTCGACAGGACCGGCACGTCGTCGGTGCGGCGTGCGAGCTCGAGCCCGGCCTGCGCCGGCCCCGCTATCTCCTCCTCGGGCCCGAAGCGCCAGTAGATCCATGCCTCGTCGAGCATCAGTCGCGCCCGGGTGACGAGGTCGTCGTCGGCCACCAGCTCGCGGCCCCTGGCCAGCATCTCCTCGGGCTCCTCCCTCGGGACCTGGCTCGTCAGCCCGCCCATCCGAGACATCACCTCGACGGCCCGTGCGTAGATGGCTGCGGCCTCGCGCGCGGCGCCGCCCTCCTCGGCGACCTCGGCCGCCTGGCGCAAGAGCCGCAGCGCGTTGTCGCCGCGCCAGCGGTGGAGCGCCAGCTCCGCCGCCGCGCGGAGCGCCTCGACCCGGTCCACGGACTCCTCGGCGAGCTCGGCCGCCTGCTCGAAGAGCTCCTGGG
>JBKPNB010000287.1:0-7112 GCA_046732395.1 Actinomycetota bacterium
AGGCGAAGGCGAGCGGCGAGGATCTCGGGCCGGGGCCGTGCATCGCCGAGCGGCTGCCCGGGCTCGGCGACTGGGTCGTCGATATCGCCCACGATCCGCGGCGGCCCGTCGACGACGAGCCGGCGAACCAGTGCCGGCGGGTCCGGGCCGGCGAGGCGCACCACTTCGTCGAGCTGACGCCCGGCGGCCGCGTGATCCGCGCGCAGTAGGTAGGCGTCGTCGTGACCCGGATCATGGGCATCGTCAACGTCACCCCGGACTCGTTCTCGGACGGCGGGCTCTATCTCGATCCCGACCGGGCGATCGACCACGGACGCGCGCTTGCCGCCGAGGGCGCCGACCTGCTCGACGTCGGCGGCGAGTCGACGCGCCCCGGGGCCAGCGCCGTGAGCGCCGAGGAGGAGCTGCGGCGGGTGGCGCCGGTGGTCGGGGCGCTGGCGGCCGCCGACGGCGCCGCGGTCTCGATCGACACCTCGAAGGCGGCGGTCGCCGACGCGGCGCTCGCCGCCGGGGCGACGATGGTGAACGACGTCACTGCGCTTCGCGCCGACCCCGAGCTGGCCCGGGTCTGCGCGGCGAGCGGCTGCGATCTGGTGCTGATGCACATGCTCGGAACACCGCGGACGATGCAGGACGACCCCCGCTACGACGACGTCGTCGCCGAGGTCAGGGCGTTTCTCGCGCGGCGGATCGAAGCGGCGGTCGACGCCGGGATCGCCGAGGAGCGGATCTCGGTCGATCCCGGAATCGGATTCGGCAAGACGGTGGCGCACAATCTCGAGCTCCTGCGGCGGCTCGGCGAGCTTCGCGAGCTCGGGCGCCCGGTGGTCGTCGGGGCGTCGCGCAAGAGCTTCCTCGGCCGGCTCACCGGGCGCGGGGTCGACGAGCGGCTGGGCGCGACGACCGCGGCCAACGTCCTCGCGCTCGCGAACGGGGCCGACGTCCTCCGTGTCCACGACGTCGCCGCGGCCCGCGAGGCCATCGTCACCGCCGAGGCGATCCTGGGCGCCGCCGACGGCCGATAGCTTCGGCTACGTTCCGGGCGTGGAGGCGCACGAGTCCGCCGAGTCGTCGGTCGACATCGAGATCCGAGGGCTCTCGATCTATACCCACCACGGGGTGACCGAGGCCGAGCGGGAGGTCGGACAGCGGCTCCTGCTCGACGTCTCGTTCGACGTTCCCTCCTGCGACGCGGTCCTCACCGACCGGCTCGAGGACACGATCGACTACTCGGAGGCCTGCGACATCATCGCCCTCGCCGCCACCGAGCGCAGCTACAAGACGCTCGAGCGGCTGGCGCAGGTGATCGGCGAGCGGCTCGCCGAGCGATTCGGCTGCGAGTCGGTGCGGGTGCGGGCCGCGAAGCCCGAGCCGCCGCTCCCGCTCGCCCTCGAGGAGGTCGCGGTCGAGGTCGCCCACGAGCGGCCCTACGAGGAGGAGGACGAGGACGAGGAGGAGGGGTGAGCCGGACCGGCTACCTCGGCCTCGGCTCGAACCTCGGCGACCGGGAGGCGCATCTGCGGGGCGCGCTCGAGCTGCTCCGGCGCAAGGGGATCGAGGTCGAGGCGGTCTCCTCGGCCTACGAGACGGAGCCGATCGGCGAGATCCTCGACCAGCCCGACTTCCTCAACGCCGCGGTGCGGATCGCCACCGAGCTCGAGCCGCTCGAGCTGCTCGACCTCTGCAAGGCGATCGAGGCCGAGCACGGGCGGATGTTCGGATCCCCGCGCCACGGTCCGCGGCCGCTCGATCTCGACCTCCTCATGCTCGGCGACATCGAGCTTCGAGGCGCGCGCCTGACGCTCCCACACCCCGAGGTGACGACGAGGCGTTTCGTCCTCGAGCCGCTGCTGGAGCTCGATCCCGACCTGGCGCTGCCGGACGGGACGCGGCTGACCGATGCCCTGGCCGGGCTCCGTGAGGGGCAGCGAGTGGAGAAGGTGGGGGCGCTCACGGAGCGGTGAGGCGCCGAGCGTCGACTCCGTCACACATAGCGTGACTCAGTCGACGCTCGATGTGGGGGCGGGAGAGACGTCGCCTTCCTCACTGCAGCCTCGTCGCGAGCTCGCCCGCCGGACGGGCCTCGATCGCGCCCCGCAGGTCGTCCATCGTCATCAGCAGCCGTACGCCGGTCGCGATCTGAAGGTCGGTGGCGCTCGCCGAAGCTTCGCCGCCGCCGCCCGGCGCTTGAGCTATTGGCTTTGGCCTCGGGCACCGCCCAGCTCGGCCTGGCGTCGCCGCCGCGTACGCGCCTAACCCACATCGACCCTCTGGTGGCGGCTCGGCTCCGGGGATAATCCGCGCGTGCTGCTCGCCGCCGACGTCGGCAACACCCAGACCCATTTCGGCCTCTTCGACGACGGCCGCTTGGTCGAGCACTGGCGGATCGCGACGGAGGCCGGGGCCACCGCCGACGAGCTCGCGGCGCGGGTCGCGGGCCTCCTCGCCCTGCGTGAGATCGGCTTCAACGCGATCGGCGAGACGATCGTCTCGTCAGTTGTCCCCCAGCTCACTCCGGGCTACGCGGAGCTGAGCGAGCGCTACCTGCGCGCGCGCTGCCTGATCGTCGGGCCCGGCGTGCGGACCGGGATGGAGATCCGCCTCGAGAACCCGCGCGAGCTCGGCGCCGACCGCCTCGTCAACGCGGTCGCCGCCTACGCGCGCTTCGGCGATGCCTGCGCGGTCGTCGACTTCGGCACCGCCGTCACCTTCGACGCCGTCTCCGCCGACGGCGCCTATTTGGGCGGCGTGATCGGCCCCGGCGTCGCGATCTCGATGGAGGCGCTCGCCGAGCGGGCGGCGAAGCTGCCGCCGATCGAGCTCGGCGAGCCGCCGGGCGAGCCCGGCGGCGTGATCGGCCGCTCGACCCAGGCGAGCCTGCGATCGGGGATCGTCTACGGATTCGCCGGCGCCGTCGACGCGATCGCCCGGCGGGTCCAGCGCGAGCTCGGCACCGACGCCAGCTTCATCGCCACCGGCGGCCACGCGCACGCGATCGTGCCCTACTGCGAGATGGTCGACGAGATCGACGATCTGCTGACGCTGACCGGGCTGCGGTTGATTTGGGAGATGAATGAGTAGGCAGGTGGCATGTCGCATGTGGCATGTGGAGAACCTCCTCTAGCCTCCATCTGCCACCTGCCACCTGCCACCTGCCGATGAATCAGCCCCCCCTCACAATCCCCTTCTGCATCGGCGACGTCCACGTCGCGAACCGGGTTCTGCTCGCCCCTCTCGCCGGGATCGGGAACTGGTTCGTCCGCCTCCAGGCCCGCCGCCACGGCGCCGGGCTCGCGGTGTCGGAGATGGTCTCCAGCATCGCGCTGGCGCGCGGCAACCGGCGGACCCGCGAGGAGATGCTGCGGATCCACCCCGATGAGCACCCGGTCGCGATCCAGCTCTTCGGCGCCGACCCCGATGCGATCGCGACCGCGGCGGAGATCGTCGCCGCGGCCGGCGCCGATCTGATCGACCTCAACTTCGGCTGCCCGGTCCCGAAGGTCCGCAAGACCGGTGCCGGAGCGGCGCTCCTCCGCGACCACGAGCGGGCCCTGGCCGTCGCTCGCGCCGCCGCGACGCCCGGGCTGCCGGTCACCGCGAAGTTGCGGAGCGGCCTCGAGCCCGGTGATCGCTCGGGCGTCGACCTCGCGGTCCGGCTGGCCGAGGAGGCGGGGATCGCGGCGCTCGGCTTCCACCCTCGCCCGGCGGCGAACCGCCACGCGGGTCCGCCCGACTACGGGCTGGCACGGGAGCTGGTGGAGCGCGTTCAGGTGCCGGTGGTCCTCTCCGGCGGGCTCGCGAGCGCGGGCGCCGCCCGGGCGGCGTACGAGCGATCCGGCGCGAGCGCCGTGATGCTCGCTCGCGGCGCGCTCGGCGATCCTTGGGTCTTCGAGCGACTCCTCGGCGAGCGCGGGGTCTCGCCCACCGCCGGCGAGATCGTCGACGAGATCCTGTGGACGCTCGACCGGGCCGAGGAGCACTGGGGAGCCGAGCGCGCCGGCCGCAACCTCCGCCGGCTCTACCCCTACTACCTCGAGCGCCTCGGCGTGCGCGGCGCGGCCGCCCACGCCTTCCAGCGCGCCGACGGCCTCGACCGCGTGCGGGCCATGCTGGGCGGGCTCCGCGAGCCACTCCCGCTCGCCGCCTGAGAGGCTGGCTCACAACCCCCTCGCGCACGTCTGGCGGCGCCGGCCGCACACGCGGGGGTAATGAGACAGCCTCTGAGAGGATCTCGGCCGGGAAGGGGGCCTCGCTATAATCGCCGCCTGCCCGAGACCGCGTGCGCCGCCGGCGCCGCGCTTCGGGCGTTTTGTTCGTACACGGGCCGAAGGGCCCGCAGATTCGGAGGGACGAGGTCCACGTGGCGCGCGAATCGCTGATCACCCAGGAGGGACTGGAGAAGCTCAAGCAGGAGGTCGAGTACCTGACGACCGAGAAGCGTCGTGAAGTTGCCTCGCGGATCAAGGAGGCTCGCGAGTTCGGCGACATCTCCGAGAACTCCGAGTACGACGACGCCAAGAACGAGCAGGCGCTGCTCGAGCAGCGGATCTCGCAGCTCGAGGAGAGGCTCCGCCGCGCGACGGTGATTGACGAGTCCGAGGTGGACACCGAGGCCGTCTCGGTGGGCACGATGGTCCACGTCAAGGACCAGAAGTCGGGCGAGTCGCGCAAGTTCCGGATCGTCGGGTCCGCCGAGGCCGACCCGGCGGAGCAGAAGCTCTCGAACGAGTCGCCGATCGGCCGGGCCCTGGTCGGCCACAAGCGGGGTGAGATCGTCACCGTCGACGTCCCCCGCGGGCCGAAGAAGAAGCTCAAGATCACCAAGATCGAAGCCGGCTAGCGGCTACGCTGCCGCGATGCCCGCGGGGCCGGCCGACGAAGAGCGCTCGTCCGGCTTCCTCGCGGAGCGCCGGGCGAAGCTCGAGCGCCTGCGCGAGGCGGGGGTCGAGCCGTTCCCGCACGCCTACCCCGACCGCACCGAGATCGCCGCCGTCCGGGCCGCGCACGACGGCCTCCGACCCGGCGAGGAGACGGACGCCCGCTATCGGCTCGCCGGGCGAATCGTCGCCCGGCGCGGGCACGGGCGCGCGGCGTTCCTCGACCTCGTCGACGGCTCCGGCCGGATCCAGCTCCACTCGCGGGCCGACATCGTCGGCGAGGCCGAGCACGATGCCCTGGTCGGCCTCGACCTCGGCGACATCGTCGGCGTCGAGGGCCTCGCCTTCAAGACCAGGCGCGGCGAGCTGTCGCTGCGGCTGACAGGTTGGACGCTGCTGGCGAAGAGTCTCCGCGCGCCGCCGGAGAAGTTCCACGGGCTCGCCGACGTCGAGACCCGCTACCGCCGCCGCGAGCTCGACCTGATCGCCAACCCCGACGTCCGCGAGCTGTTCGCCCTCCGCAGCCGCACCGTCGCCGAGATCCGCCGCTGGCTCGACGAGCGGGGCTTCCTGGAGGTCGAGACCCCGGTGCTCCAGCCGCTCTACGGCGGGGCCCTCGCCCGCCCGTTCACCACCCACTACAACGCGCTCGACCGCGATTACTACCTGCGAATCGCGACCGAGCTCTACCTCAAGCGGTGCGTGGTCGGCGGCATCGAGCGGGTCTACGAGATCGGCAAGGACTTCCGCAACGAGGGCCTCGACCCCAAGCACAACCCCGAGTTCACGATGCTCGAGTGGTACGAGGCCTACGCCGACTACGACGACACCGCGAGGCGCTTCGAGGAGCTCGTCGCGACCGTCGCCGAGCGCGTCCTGGGGACGACCGTGCTCGAGCGCGAGGGGGTCGAGATCGACCTCGCCCCGCCGTGGCGCCGGCTCACCCTGAGCGACGCGATCCGCGACCGGACCGGGCTCGACATCGCCGGGCGCCCCAGTCGCGAGCAGCTCGCGGCGGCGCTCGGGGGGGAGCCCGACCCCGCCGCCGGCTGGGGGAAGCTCGTCGACGACGTGCTCTCGAAGCTCGTCGAGCCGGCGCTGATCCAGCCCACCTTCGTCCGCGACTACCCGGTCGAGCTCTCGCCGTTCGCCAAGCGCCACCGCAGCGCCGAGGGGATGGTCGAGCGCTGGGAGGCGATCGTCGGCGGGATCGAGATCGCGAACGCGTTCACCGAGCTCAACGACCCCGACGAGCAGCGCCGCCGCTTCGAGCAGCAGGCGGAGGAGCTGCGCCGCGGCGACGCCGACGCCCAGCCCTACGATGAGGCGTTCGTCGAGGCCCTCGAGCAGGGGATGCCGCCGACCGGCGGCGTCGGCCTCGGCATCGATCGGCTGGTGATCCTCCTCTCGGGCGCGCGCAGCATCCGCGAGGTGGTGCTGTTCCCGGCGATGCGGAGCTAGTCGCCGTCGCCGGCGTTGAGCGCGGGTTTGAGGCAGCCTCCCTCGCCAATGATCGCTGCGGATTGGGTAGTCCATTCCGGTGTGATTTGTTCGTAAATTGCGCTCTTTTGCCTAGGGGGTGATGGGTTGGAGTAATGGGTTTCGTGCTCGCGCAAATGCGGGTTTTCTCCGAGACGGAGGTTTACGATCGGCCGATCGGGTTAGGGACGGCTCGCGTGATCGATCACACAAGCCACCACCGAATCGGGGGAACGGATGCCTGCGGGACGACGTGTCCGGTCGCTTGGCCGGTACGCTAAGCACCTCCGGCTCGCGATCTCTTTAGCTTGCCTCGGCGCCCTCTTCGCGTTCGTTTCGCCAAGCGCCTTCGCCCAGCTTCCCTCCACCTCGAGCACCACCGGCACCGCCACGGACACCACCTCGTCGACGACGACGACGGGGACCGCGACGGACACGACGTCGTCGACGACCGGCACCGGGACGGATACCATCTCGTCGACAACGGGGACCGCGACGGACACGACGTCGTCGACGACGGGGACCGCGACCGACACGACCTCGGGGACGACGGACACCACCTCGGGGACGACCTCCGGGACGACCGGCACCGCCACGGACACCACCTCGTCGACGACGGGGACCGCGACGGACACGACGTCGTCGACGACGGGGACCGCGACCGACACGACGTCGTCGACGACGGGGACCGCGACCGACACGACGTCGTCGACGTCGGGGACCGCGACCGACTCCTGTGCGGGGGCGAGCGCGTGG
>JBKPNB010000288.1:0-2466 GCA_046732395.1 Actinomycetota bacterium
GGCCACCTCGACGTCGTCGCCGACCCCGACTTGGACCCGTTGAAGCCATCCCAATTCGGTTCACACTCGGCCATGAAGTCGGGGTCGCAGATGACCTGGGGCTTGCCCGCCCCGTCGTCGCGGTCGTCCGGTCACGGCCACGAACGCCGACGGCCGGTACAGGCACAGCGCCAGCCGCGACTCGGCCCGGGTCGCGGTGATGTTCGACGCGAAGTAGGTCCTGTGCGAGTTGGTCGCCTCTACCGACACGGCCGACCGGCGGACCACCGTCGCGCCGGTGCGGAACGCGCCGACCAACGCGGTACCGACCGTGATGCTCGACCCAGGACGGCGTGTAGGCGGCGACACGATCGTCGGTGTCTCAAACGGGGATTTGCTGCTCGGCACTCCTGGCCACGTCAACTTCATGATCGCGCTGGGTCGGGCGAGAAGATCGTGGGCAGACATAAAGCCGACGAGCTGGGGACGCTCCGCGGCGAGAGGGTGGCCTTGGCCAGGAGCGTGCCGCTGAGCTGTTGAACGTGGCCTGGGCCGGCGGTCAGGTCATCGGCAGTCTCGCCGCGGGCGCGCTGGCGAGCCTGATCGCCTTCCAGTCACCGTTCGTAGCCCTAGCTGTCGCGTTCCTGCTGACGCTGGTGCCTATGAGCGGCCATTACGGGGAACGGTGATCCCGAGGAGGACGCGGAGATCGTGCTCGCGCGGTGTTGGGTAAGAGTTGGGCGCGCATGCGTGGGACGCCGTCAAGGCGCGCGCCTGACCGCTCGCTTCACCGTTGGGTTGGCTTGTTCAAGCCATGGGCGCGGGTGGTTTCGAACCACCGACCTCTCGCGTGTGAAGCGAGCGCTCTCCCACTGAGCTACGCGCCCGGGCTGCGCGGATGATAGGCGGCGAATCGCCGATTCATTGCCGGATGGGCGCGGCGCGATACAGCCCTTCGCCACAGCGCGCCCGGTCCGAGCGGCGGGGACCGCTGAGCCAGTCCGCCGGGGGACCAGCGCCGGTCTTGGAGGCCGGCGGAGGCGGACTTCGAGGTCCATGGGAACGGGATCGTCGTGGTCGTCACAGCAACACGGAACCAGTCGACCGCCAGACGGGCTCGGAGGGCTCGCATGATGCGGGCCCTCGGGCCTTTCCGGGGCGCTCCGCTGACCGCTGACCGCGGGCCGCGCCGGGTAGCCTGAGGCCGTGGCGGTTCGATCCGCGGCCTCGGTTGATCTCGATCGGCTCGAGGGGGAGGTCCTCGAGGTCGGAAGATCGATCGCGGCGCGGATGGAGTCGGCGCGGCGATCGCCGTCGCGGGCGATCGACGACCGGGCGATGGCGATGGCCGGCGGCGACCAGGAGCTGCGGGCCGCGATCTTCCGGCTGATCGACGTCACCCCGGCCTGCCGCAACCTCGACGATCTCGGCCGCCACCTCGCCGGCCTCGTGGAGCAGGTCCACCACCGCCCGCCGACGATCGAGGCGGCGATGCGGGCGGCCCACACCAAGGCGGGGCGGGTGGCGCTCGGCGCCGCGGTCGCCACCGGCGTCCGCCATATGGCCCACCGCTTCATCGCCGGCGCCGACGCCCGCCAGGCGGTCGGCGAGCTCGAGCGGCTCTGGCGGCGGGGAATCGGCTTCTCCGCCGACCTCCTCGGCGAGGCGACCGTCACCGCGGCAGAGGCCGACGCCTACGCGGCCCGCTGCGCCGCCACCCTCGACGACCTCGCGGCGGGCGCCGGCGGTTGGCCCGAGCGGCCGGTCCTCGAGCGCGACTCTGTCGGCGCGCTGCCGCGGGTCAACCTGTCGGTCAAGGTCTCGGCGCTGACGCCGATGATGCGCCCCGAGGCGCCCGAGGTCGGCGGGCGCGACGCCGCCGCGCGCCTGATACCCCTCCTGCGCCGCGCCCGCGAGGTCGCCGCCCACCTCCACGTCGACATGGAGTCGCTCGACTCGCTCGAGACCACGCTCGACATGGTCCTCGAGCTGCTCGCCGGCGAGGGGCTTCGGGACGGCCCGTCGGCCGGCCTCGTTCTCCAGGCCTACCTGCGCGATTCGCCCGACGGGCTCGAGCGGATCCTGGCCTGGGCCGCGCGCTCGGAGCGCCGGCCCCCGCTCGTCGTCCGCCTCGTCAAGGGCGCCTACTGGGATCACGAGTCGGCCGAGGCCCAGCAGCATGGCTGGTCGGTGCCGGTGTTCACGGACAAGGCAGCCTGCGATCGCAACTTCGAGGACCTCACGCGGCGCCTCCTCGACGCCCGCCCGGCGGTCCGCGTCGCCGTCGCCTCGCACAACCTGCGCTCGGTCGCCCACGCGATCGCCTACAACCGGCTCACCGGCGGCGCCGACACCGACCTCGAGCTCCAGGTGCTGCGCGGCCTCGGCGACGAGCTCGCGGCCGCGCTCGCCGCCGAGGGGCTCCGGGTCCGGGTCTACTCCCCGCTCGGCGACCTCGTCGCGGGGATGGCCTACCTTGTGCGGCGC
>JBKPNB010000289.1:0-4322 GCA_046732395.1 Actinomycetota bacterium
GCCTGGGGCCGCGACCCCGAGCGCGCCGCGGCCGCGCTCGAGGACTTCGCCGCCGCCACCGGGCCGCGGGTGGTCCTGGTCGGCAAGATGATCGTCTCCAAGGGGATCGACCTGCTGCTGGCGGCCTGGCCGCTCGTCGTCGCCCGCAACCCCGGGGCGCGGCTGCTGATCGTCGGCTTCGGCGAGTACGACCGGGGCCTCCTCGAGCTGTGGTCGGCACTCGCAGCCGGCGACCTCGACCGGGTCGGCGAGATCGCGCGGTCCGGCCGCGAGCTCGAGGGCGGCCCCGCGGGGCCGCTGCGCATGCTGCTCTCGTTCCTCGAGTCCCTCGAACCGGGGGGGTACCCGGCCGCCGCGTTAGCGGCGGCCGGCAGCGTTTCTTTCGCGGGCCGGCTCGAACACGACGAGGTGGGCCGGCTCGTCCCCGCTTGCGACGTCCTCGTCTTCCCCAGCACCTTCCCGGAGGCATTCGGGATGGTGGCGGCGGAGGCCGCGGCGGCGGGCGTCGCCCCCGTCTCCGCCCACCACTCCGGCGCCGCGGAGGTGAGTCGCGCGCTCGCGGCCGACCTCCCGGCCGAGGCCGCGCCGCTCGTCTCGTTCTCGCTCGGGGAGGGGGCGGTCGCCGAGCTCGCGGGGCGGATCAACGGCTGGCTCGGGCTCGACCCCGCCGTCGGGGCCGAGGCGCGCCGGCGATTGCGGGAGACCGCCGGGCGGCTCTGGAGCTGGGAGGGGATCGCCCGCCACGTGCTCGCCGCCTCGGCCGGCGAGCTCGAGGGTCTGCCGCGGGTCCCGAGCGACTGAAGGCGGCTCCCGGCGCGGGGGTGTATCCGTTGTGACGAAGCCCGCGGAGAGCGTCCCGGGCCGCCCTCGTCCTTCAATAGAATCGCCTCGCTTTGCCCAGGTCGACGCTGATCCGTCTCGTCGCGGCGATGCTCGTGCTCACGGCGGTGATCGCCGTGCCGATGACCCAGGTCCACTGGAACGGGACCGAGGCCTCGACGCAGGCCGACTCGATCGACACGCTGCTGAACGTGATGATCGTGCTCTCCTCGTTCGTCTTCTCGATCGTCCTCGTGATGCTGGGCTACTCGCTCTGGAAGTACCGGGCGAAGCCGGGCGACGAGTCCGACGGCGAGCCGATCCACGGCAACACGAAGCTCGAGATCGCCTGGACCGTGATCCCGACCGTGATCGTCCTGTTCGGCGCGGTCTACAGCGCGATCGTGCTCGCCCGCATCGAGAAGAAGGACCCGAACGAGATGAACGTGTGGGTCGTCGCGCAGCAGTACAAGTGGAGCTTCGCCTACCAGGGGCCCGGGGGCCAGGCCGTCCACTCCGACGTCCTCAACGTCCCCGTCGACCGCGAGATCGACTTCCACCTCAGCGCCCTCGACGTGGTCCACTCCTTCTGGGTCCCCGAGTGGCGGATCAAGCGCGACCTGGTCCCCTCCGGCCCGAGCGGCAACCACGTCGACAACACGGTGGTCGTCACCCCCGACCGGCTCGGCACCTACAACGTCGTCTGCACAGAGCTCTGCGGCTACGGGCACGCGGCGATGCGGGCGCTCGTCCACGTCTGGCCGAAGCAGAAGTTCGAGAGCTGGCTCTCGGACCAGGCGCGGATCCAGGCCAAGACCGGCGGTCCGGCGTTCCCGACGCCGAATCCGGGCTCCGACGTCCCGGGGGCGCCGTCGAGCGGTGGCGGAACCTCGACCGCCCCGACGAGCACGACCGGAGGAGGAGCGTGATCGGCATCGCTACGATCCGGCTACGGGCCGGCGGCCGCGGGCAGGTCGAAGGGCGACGCGGCGAACCGGCGAGACGGAGCTAGCACGATGGTCGTTGCGTTGAAGAGACCTGGGCTCGCGCGGGCGTTCCTCGGGACGCTCCTCGGCTTCGGCTTCGGCTACGGCCTCGTCGTCGCCCTGCGGGCGCTCTCCGGCCTGCCGCTCACCGAGACTTCCTCGACCGGCTACCCGCAGCTCATCGTCGCCTCGATCACGGCGCCGCTCGGGTTCCTGGCCGGAATCGGCGCCTTCGACTACTGGCTGCGGTGGGCGATCGGCGCGCCGACCCGCCCCGAGGACCACTCCCAGCACGGCGCCCGCTCGTGGCGCGACTACTTCACGTTCAACACCGATCACAAGGTGATCGGCATCCAGTACATCTGCACGAGCTTCTTCTTCTTCTTCGTCGGCGGGCTGATCGCAATGGTGATGCGGGCGGAGCTCGCCCAGCCGGGGACCCAGATCGTCAACCCCGGCGCCTTCAACTCGCTCTTCTCCACGCACGCCGCGTTGATGATCTTCGTCTTCGTGATCCCGATCTTCGCCGGGATCGCGAACTACGTCCTGCCGCTGATGATCGGCGCGCCGGACATGGCGTTCCCGCGGCTGAACGCGTTCAGCTTCTGGATGCTGCCGCTCGCCGGGATCCTGTTCCTGGCCAGCTACCTGTGCCCGGGCGGCGCCTTCGACGCCGGCTGGACCGGCTACGCCCCGCTCTCGACCGGGGCGCCGTTAGGGCAGTCGTTCTTCAACCTCGGCGTGCAGTTCGCCGGCGCCTCCTCGATAGCCACCGCGCTCAACTTCCTGGTGACGATCATCACCATGCGCGCGCCCGGAATGAACTTCTGGCGAATGCCGCTGCTGGTATGGGCGAATATGTCGACCTCGCTGCTGGTCGTCGCCGCCACCCCGTTCATCGCCGGCGTCCAGTTCATGGTCCTCTTCGACCGCGTCCTGCACACCAACTTCTTCCAGTCGCTGAACGGCGGCGACGTGCTGAGCTACCAGCACATATTCTGGTTCTACTCCCACCCGGCCGTCTACATCATGATGCTGCCCGGGTTCGGGATCATCTCCGAGGTCATAGCGACCCACTCGCGGAAGCCGATCTTCGGGTACCGGCTGATGGCGCTGGCGCTGCTCGGGATCGTCGTGCTCGCCTACACGGTATGGGCGCACCACATGTTCGTCTCCGGGATGTTCGCCTGGCTGCGGGTGCCGATGATGATCACCACCCTGCTGATCGCGGTCCCGACCGGGATCAAGATCTTCTCCTGGCTCGCGACCCTGTTCAAGGGCGTCCTGCATCTGCGGTCGACCGCGATGCTGTTCGCGCTCGGGTTCATAGTCACGTTCACGATGGGCGGGATCAGCGGCGTGATGCTGGGAATGGTGCCGATCGACATCCACGTCTCCGACACCTACTTCATCGTCGCCCACATCCACTTCGTGCTGTTCGGCGGCTCGGTGTTCACGATCTTCGCCGGCATCTATCACTGGTTCCCGAAGATGACCGGCCGGATGTACGACGAGAAGCTCGGCCGCGTCCACTTCTGGCTCACCTTCGTCGGGATGTGGGGGACGTTCCTGCCGATGCACTGGATCGGGATGGAGGGGATGCCGCGCCGGGTCGCCGACTACGCGGCCCAGTTCGGGGACTGGAATCTGGCGATCTCCGGCTTCGCCTTCCTGCTCGGCGCCGCCCAGCTCGTCTTCCTCTACAACATGGTCGTGAGCTGGCGCTACGGGCCGAAGGCGCCGGGCAACCCGTGGCGGGCGAAGACGATCGAGTGGCTGGTCTCCTCGCCGCCCCCGATCTTCAACTTCGACGAGGTGCCGCGGGTGGTCGGCGGGCCCTACGAGTTCGGCGTCCCCGGCGCCCGCCACGCGATCATGCCGGGCGAGGGGGCCGAGGTGGCGGCGCCCGAGCGGGCCACCGTCGGCGCCGCCGGAGGCCCGAGTCCGTGACCGATCCCGCAGCCTCCCCCGACCCCGCCGCGAGCGAAGCTCGTGGCGGCGTCGTTCTGGCCTTCCTCAACGAGGTCGCGGGAGGTCGAAGGTTGCTCGAGACGATCCGCGATCGTGTCGAGCGCGGCGCCGAGCGGGTCGCGGTGGCGGCGCCGCAGAACCAGCCGATGGCCGGGCAGATCGTCGATCGCGACGAGCTCCGCGAGGCCGCCCGGAGCCGGGTCGAGGTGACCCAGGCGGTCCTCGCCGAGTTCGGGATCGACGCCGTCGGGTCGGTCTTCGACCCAGATCCGGCGCTCGCCCTCGACGACGCGGTCCGCGGCGGGGGGTGTCCCCCGCCGCCGGCCGCGCCCGCGACCGCCGGTTGCGGGGCACCCACCTCGGCGCCCTCGTCGCCGGCCATGATCGCGTGCCGTGCGCCGGGGACGCCGTACTCGTACGGCCCGCCGACCACCCGCGGCACCTCGTCGAAGTTGAAGATCGGCGGCGGCGAGGAGACCAGCCACTCGATCGAGTTCGCCCGCCAGGGGTTGGCTTCTGCACGCGGGCCGAAGCGCCAGCTGACGA
>JBKPNB010000290.1:0-8268 GCA_046732395.1 Actinomycetota bacterium
CTCGATCGCCTTCACCCGGTTGCAGGCGAACCCGTAGCGGCGACCGAGCCAGCCGAGGCCGCCGCCGAGCGAGAACCCGATCACCCCGACGTTCGGCGAGGAGCCCGGCAGGAAGCAGAGTCCCTCGGCCTGCGCCGCCTCGGCGAGCTCGGAGGCCAGCACCCCGGCCTCGAGCCGCGCGGTCTGCGCGCGGGCATCGACCTCGACGCTACGCATCCGCTCGGTCTTGATCAGGATCACCCCGTCGAGCGGGCCGAGGGCGACCGCGCCGTGTCCGGTCCCCTGCCCCGTCACCCGCAGTCCACGCTCACGGGCGAAGCCGACGACGGCGGCAACATCGTCGGGACCCTCGACGAACGCGACCGCATCCGGATGCGGGTCGGCGGCGAGGTTCCACGCCTGCCGCGCCGCCTCCCAGTCGGAATCGGCGGGTGTCGCAACCCGCCCGGCGATCCTCAGGTCGGCGAAGTCGTTCATCGCGCGCGGCACTCTATGAGAACCGCGTTCGGATGGCGCCGATCACGCCGTCTTCAACGTCGGGCGTCTGCCACTGAGGACCCCGGCGAGTATCACGACCAGCCCGACGAGCGCGATCGCGGTCACCACCTCGAGGGCGACCCGGTAGCCGGCGACCACGTCGGCGGGCGTGCCCGCCGCGCGGGCGGCGACGACCGCCGTGATCACGGCGAGGACGATCGCGCCGCCGACCTGAAACGACGTCTGCACCAGCCCCGATGCCACGCCCTGCTCCGAGTCGGCGATTCCGGACGTCGCCTGGATGTTGAGCATCTAGCCCGCGCCGCATGGCCATGCGGTAAACCGCATGGTTGAGCCAAGTCGCGTCCGGCTAGGTCCGGTTGTTTCCGGCTGAATCGGTGTCTGACTGGCGAACAACTGGCGAACGGCCCGAACGCGGGGCAGCGGGCGATCGCGGCGGCGGAGGCCTGTGGACTTTTCAACACGAGCGCTCGGAAGGTCGCCCCGCAGGAGCGAGGAGGCCTGGAGCGTCGAGGATCCAGCGGTATTCGCGCAAACTTCACCGTTCGTTCGCGATCACGCTCGATCGTATGGGATAATGAACGCATTGACCCACAACGACCAAAGCCTGCTGACCGTCAACGAGGTCGCCGACCGCTTCGGCTGACGCCTTAGAACGCGGCTACGCTGTCCGCGTGTTCACGGAATGCGGCTTCCCGCCCATGCGAGCCGAGCGATAACTCGTTCAGGCTTTAGGGTGTGCTCGGCGCGGCCCCGTGTCGTATCCCTCCGGGGCATCCCGTGCTCGGGCGGCGCCCTGCCCTCGTCCCCTACCGCATCGTTTCTCCCCGCCGACTTCGATCATGGCGACTTCGACCAGGTCGCGCGCCTTCTCGATCGCCTCGTCACGGTCGAGTGCCTCTAAGCCGAGAACCATGTACTCGAGGGGGCCGCCGAAGACTTCGAAGCCGGCTGCCTCCAATAGCTCCACGCCCTCAGCGGGGAGCGTGCCTTCGACTCGGAGTACGAACGCGTTCACCGCTTAGGATGCCCTGCCTCGGATCGTCTCCAGGTTGTGGAGGTCGGGGACGGTGCCGGGGCGCTCCGGCCAGCCCATCTCGTTCAGGGCGCCGATCGCGGCGATCCGGTCTCGCGGGTTAGGCCCTCTCATCGCGGGCGATTGCCTCGAGGACCTCGCGGCGCTCATCCGTCGTCATCGGCTTCGACTTCGGCATTTCCCAGCGCCCCGGATACAGCGAGGCGTCGCGGCAAAGGTGGCCCCCGGAGCCTCCCCGGTTGGCTAGAGATAATCCACTGTCCAAAGCGTCCCACGCCTCGAATATACGTTCGCGCGCTGCCAAGCCGCAATGGCGAATGCGTCCAATTACCCCATTCGGCGCAATGGCGCGTCGGTCCAATACGCCATTTCGGCGAGCGGTCGCGCGGCGCGCTACGGCCGAGAGCGGGATACCCGGCGTCGCAACAGCGTGCTGAGTGGGGTGAGCTCCGTTATGGCGTGGCTCGCCGATCACCGGCGACGGCCTCTCGATCTCCCCGTCGGCGCCACGGACGAGGATGTCGCGACCTTCACCCAGTCCGCGACCGAGGGCACGCCGGCCTTGTTGATGAGGAAGAGCATGTAGTAACCGGGCGGCGCGACCCGCGGCGACGGCGGCGCGGCGACGTCCACCCCCTGACCGGCGACCTTGTCGAGGATGTGGAGCTTGACGTAGCGCTGGTTGGTATCGAAGCCGTGGGTCGTCGCGCCCGGTGCCATCAGCACCGCCTTGTTGATCTTCGCGCTCGTCGTGTGGATCGTGAACGCGTCGCCCCAGTTGACCGCCTGCGGGGCAGAGCCGATCACAGGCCGGGGGCCGTTGAACAGGTAAGGCGGAGAGTAGATCTCGCCGTTGTCGGTCTGGCTGTCGCGGCCGTCCGGCTCCAGCGGATGGAGGTCGTCGCCGGCCGAGAACACCCGCCCGTCGGGGAGCAGCACGGCCGTGGAGTGGTAGGCGCGATCCTCCTGCTGCGCCGGCCCGAGCTGCCAGCTGTTGCTGGCCGGGTCATACAGCTCGACCTGGCGGGCGCGGCCGTCGGCGTAGGTGACGTAACCGCCGCCGTTGTTGGCGTCGTAGCCGCTGCCCCCGCCGACCGTGACCATCGAGCCGTCCGGCAGCAGCACCGTGTTCGAGTTCGCCCGGGCGACGTTCCACGGGGCGCTCGGCGTCCACGCGGGAGTCTTGGCATCGGCGTTCATCGTCTCGGTCGTGTCGGTGGCCGGATGGAATGAGCTGCCATCGGGGGGCGGGGCCGTGTCATAGCCGCCGAGCTCGGTGAAGGTGTCGGAGCCCGAGGGTCCGCCGGGCCGTCGCACGGCGTTGTCGTACTGCCTGGTGTACGCCATGTGCGGGGCGCCCTTCCAGGTGAACGTGTTGGTGTCGAGCGTCCAGGTGTGGCTGGCCTGCGGCCCGGCGAAGAGCACGTTGCCGCTGGTGTTAAGGGTGAAGGTACGCGGATACAGCCCGAAGTTCTTATCGGCGCTCGGCTCCTCGTCGATGGTGCCCTGGCCGCCCAGTGTCGACGCCGGGTTGAAGACCTCGAGCGTCTTGTTCATGACGCCGCCGGGCGGGACGTCGCTGAGGCCGCCGCTGATGATCGTGCGGCCGTCTGGTAGCAGGATCTGGTTCGGATACCAGCGCCCATGCGCCATATCGGGCTGCTCCGTCCACGTCTCGCTGAACGGATCGAAGGTGAACACGGTCCGCAATCCCGCGAAGGTGGTGTAGGCGTCGTTCGCGAAGGCGTTGCCGTAGATCAGGTTGCCGCCGGCGACGAGCACCTGGCCGTCCGGCAGCTGTGAGAGGCCGGAGCAGAAGAACGGCGCCGGTCCGGGCGGCTGCGGGCCGAGACCGTCAACATCGATCACCGGCGGCGCGACGTCCTGGAACGCGTCCGGACCGGTGCCCAGCCACGGCGACCACAGGGCCGCCTCGCCGACGTTCGGTCGCGCACTGCCGTCGCTCGTAGAGCCACCCATAGAAGGCGGCCGACCCCAGATCAGTACCTTCCCGGTCGGGAGCACGGTGGTGTTGATGGCGAAGGTGGGGAGCTTGAAGGGCACCTGCATCCACTCCCCGACTTGCGACGGGGCGCCGGCGTAGGCAACGGTGGCGCCCCGCGAGGAGAGCGCCTCCTTGGGGTTCTTCGTGTGCGGCTGGTGGCCGAGCCGGGCCCACTTGCGCTCCTCGTGGAGAACCGCGGCGTGCTCGGCGGCGTGCTCCGGTCCGAGGATCGCGGTCTCGATCGCCCTCGTTTCGACCCTCGCCTCCTTTGGCGGGAGCGCCGGCGGGGTGGGAGGCTCGGCGGCGGGGGCCTCGAGGGCGAGCGCACACATGACGCAGGGCGCAAGCGCGAGGGCGAGCGCGATCGCGGCCCGGCGAGCGTACCTCGGTCGCGGTGATCGAACGTCGATCCTCATTGCGACCCCTCGCCCCCACCCTCGTGTCCGAGCGCGAGGCGCGGTCCACCGGCGGCCCCCTTGAAGGCCTGCTTGTCCTCGGCGGTGAAGACTTGACGTTGGTATTTCATGTGGATCCCGTCCTTAATCGGAATGAACTGCCCCGACTACGACGGTTCAAGTCGACTCTCGCTCCTCAGTAGCTCACGGTGCGTTTCGAGATAGCGCCTCTCGCGCTGGCTCAGCGGGTGCTGAGCGAGCTTCGTTTCGGCCATATTCGCTTGGCCAAAGTTGAACGAATTCGAGAAGTCATAGGCGGCGGCGTCGCGACCGGATAGCGCTGGCAGGCCGAACACGTGCTCGGTGAACGCGAGCATCGAGGAGAAGCTCGCCGCGTTGGAGTCGGTGAAGCCCGGCTTCGCATAGGGGCTCGCGATGACCATGGGCACGCGGATGCCGAGCCCCTTGGGCGGCGGGACGTGATCATAGAAGCATCCGCAATCGTCGTAGGTGATGAAGACCGCGGTGCTCGCCCACTGCGGCCCCTCCTCGATGGCGGAGACGATGCTGCCCAGCCAGTTGTCGCCCTGATCCATCAGGTCCCGATTGTGCTGCGAGTTCACCGCGGTCGGAATGACGACGCTGAAGTTCGGCAAAGCACCGTTCTGGGCGTCGGTGATGACCGAACTGGCGCCTACCATGTTCTGGCGCTGATTCGTATACAGGCACTCGGCGAATGTCGGGCAGATAGCCCATGAGTAACCGCTTCCGGTTGTCCCGGTGCCCGTATAAAGCTTCCAGCTCAGGCCAGCATCATTCAGTCGGTCCATGATCGTCGGCACATAGCCGACATCGGTAGCGCGGTAGGCACCCCCGTAGGGATACTGAACGGGGTCGAGGTTGTAGTCCGGGACGCAGCTTGGTTCCTTGATCTTCTTTCCCGACCTCGGAACCTTCCAGACTGCATCTTTGTTGCTGTCACACCCCCAGCCCGGAGCCGGCGTAACGCCGGACACGGCGGACGGATTGTCGCCGACGAAGTTGTCGAGCGTTTGCGCCACCAGTTCGAGATGCGCTCCCCAGCTCGGGATGGCGTCCATTTCGAACGTTCGATCACTGATCGCGAACTGCCGAGCTAGCGCCGCAAGGTTCGGTACCTGCGATGGATCGAACTGCGAATAGCATCGGTAGTTCCTCTTGGCGGTACAGCCGGCGATGTCCCCGAAGCCGTCCATCTTGCCGTGGTCGATGGCCGTGTGCTGCGCAGCGCTGGTGTGGTTGACTTCTGGTACGGTGTTCGAGGCCTGGGAGAGGGGGATCGTTGTCCTGTTTGGAAGGACGCCACTCGCCGCGCCGTCGCAGCGGCTGTCCAGGACACACAGCTTGCCGAGGACATTGTCGAACGAGTGGTTCTCCATGTCGACGATCACGACATGCTGAATCGGCGTCGGACCGGTGATGGCTGCTTGCGCTGGCGAGGTGAGGAACAGGCCGGCGAGGACGAAGGACATCGCTGCGAGAACGAGCAGCGAGGCGGTAACCAGCTCGAACTTCGTGGATCGATTCATGTGAACGACAACGGTCCCTGGCAGGCCAATCCTCTCTCCGCATAAACGCATGGAACCGCCCGCGGCTTCTGCCGCCTGCGGAGCTTGGTGGCGGCGCTTGCCGGGAGGAAGTCCGGCGAGAGCTTGTTCCTCCTTGACGTTCGTAAGCCTCCCCGTGGCGCGTGCGTGGCACCACTCGTCGCCACAGCTCACCTGGACCTTCACGTCGGCTTTACCTCGGTCCGCATATGTGTCGTTCTGGAGGTCCTGGGTCCTATCCCCGGAGAGCTTGAGGTCCGGCGGGACGCTGTCGCGGGGCTCCCCGTAGCCGGTGAGCGCCTTCGTCGGGCCTCCGGGTCCGGTGGTCAGGGTGCCGGGCCTGGGGCCCTTGCGCTTGCCCGTCGGGGTGAAGCTGACCGTGATCAGGCAGCCGTCGATCTGCGGGGAAGCGCTGGCCGACAGGGTCGGTGGGCAGTTGTTGGTCTGGGTGTACTGGCCGGAGACGCCGATCCTGGGGTTGAAAAACCCTCGAAGTGAGGTATTCCTATTCCTCTCGGAGCGCCTCTGGACGGCCGCCCGCCGCGGCGCGCCGCTCCCGCCGGTCTCCGTGGTGCGAGTCGGCGAGGGCTACTTCGTCGGGGAAGGGCGCGATCGACTGTCGGTGGCCCGCGCCCTCGGCTCGGCGACGATCAAGGCCGAGGTGGTCGAGCTCGGCCGTCCTCGTCTGGCGGTCGGGCGCGAACGCGCATAGTGGCCATTCGACTTGCGAGCTCACCGCCCTTCGCCGGGGCTGGTCCCCACGCGGGCACGGACCTGGAGGTCGGCTAGCGCTCCTGCTCGCCGACGGCTACACGAGCGGCAGCACCCCGAGGACTCAAGCAGCCCTACACCGAGTTGATGGGTCGGGCTTTCACCGGGCTTTCATTCTTCGCGCCTACCGTCGACATCGATGAAACTGGCGAAGGAGCGAATCGTGAGGACGAATGGAGCACCGATCCCAAGCCGGCGGGCAATCGCGCTCACCGGGGCCGTGGCAGTGGTTGCGGCGGCGCTCGCCGGTGTTGGCCAAGCCGGCGCGGCACCCGCGTCGCATGGCTCGGGGGCGATCAAGTCCGGAGCCGGACCCGGATGGCCGAAGACGCTCCACCCGCAGGATTTCGTGGCGCGCGTCGACAATCCGTTCTTCCCGCTCACGCCGGGGAGCAGATGGCACTACCGCGGCCACGACGACGGCGGCCCCTTCACCGACAACATGCGCGTGACGCACAGGACCAAGACGATCCTGGGCGTGTCAGCGACGGTCGTCCATGACGTCGTTCTGAGGCATGGCAAGCCGCGGGAGAACACCTACGACTTCTACGCGCAGGACCGCCACGGCAACGTCTGGTACTTCGGGGAGAACACCGAGGAGCTCGACCGCCACGGCCACGTGACGAGCCGAGAGGGATCGTTCAGGGCGGGCCGCGACGGCGCCCGGCCGGGCGTCCTCTTCCCAGGCGATCCGCGGGTGGGTCAGACGGCCCGGCAGGAGTACTACAAGGGCCACGCCGAGGACCACTTCAAGGTGCTCGATCTGAATGCGCGGGTCTTGACGCCCTACGTCTCCTCGCGCCACGCGATCAAGACGAAGGAGTGGTCGCCGCTCGAGCCGAACGTCGTCGACCACAAGTTCTACGTCAGCGGCGTCGGCGACGTCAAGGAGGTCGCGGTCAAGGGGCCGACGGAGCGGCTGCACCTCGTCTCCTTCCATCGCGGCTGACGGTTGCGAGCGCCTGCACCGCCCCGCCGGGCGGTGTAGGCGCGCCGCGGCGGCAGCAGCAGCCGCGGTCTGTCCGGTGCCTCGTTCGCTTGGTTCTGGCGTAGCTAACCGAGGCCGAGGTCGCCGACGCCCGAAAAGGTAAGCCGCCAGGTCGCTCCACTCGCTCGGACCGCCGTACTCAAACCACGGGCCGACGAGCTCCTCGCCCGCCTGCTTCGGCAGCCAGCTGCTGAAGGTTTGAGCCGACAGTTCGGATTTGTCTTCCCTTTGACCGCCTCCCGTGGGTGTCGGCCCGCGGTTAGGGTTGGCGCGAACGCGTTGACCATGCCGATCGATCAGCTCACCGACGCGCCTTGGACTCGGAAGCACGACAAACCGGGCACGCCGTTGACCGCGCCCACGATCTGCTACCCGACCTCGCTCGAGGACCTGATCAAAATCTGCCGCACGCCAGCGCCGGGCGTCCGCTTCCACGCCGCCGGCAGCCACTGGGGGCTCTCCACGGCGGCGATCAGCGATCACACGTTCATCGAGACACACGACCCGCGCAACCGACGGGCCGGACTGACCGACACGATTTTCGACGTCATCCCGGGCTGCATGAATCACGAATTCCTCGATTGGATGGCCGCACGACATCCCCAGCCATTCGAGAGCAACCTGCACGACGAGACGCCCTACTTCGTCCACGTCGAGACGGGGAAGCGGGTCTACCAGCTCTACGCCGAGCTCGACCAGGACGCGGCCACCGACCCGCGAAGCCTGGCTCGACTGCTGGCGAGCGAGCACGGCAATCCACACTCCGCGGGACCGTGGGCGTTCCGGACGCTCGGATCGGCGGGTGGCCAGACCGTGTTCGGCGCCCTCACGACGGGCACCCACGGCGGCGATAACTTCGAGATCGTCCGCGACGACGAGACCTTCGATGCCGTGCTCATCGGCGGGCATCCCTTCGGCGTCGTCTACTCGATCGTCCTCCGTGCCCTGCGGCAGTACATGCTGCGCGAGACGCGGGTGCTCGACACGTG
>JBKPNB010000291.1:0-8166 GCA_046732395.1 Actinomycetota bacterium
CCACCGCACCTTCCGCCCGCGCTGGTCCTCGCCGCGGACGAGCCGCCAGAGGTCGCGCAAGAGGAGCACCGTCCCAGCCAGCCGCCCCGGCTGGTTGGCGTCGTCCTCGGTCTGCTCGGCGACGTCCGACCCCTGCACCTCGGGATCCTGCTCCGTAACCGGATCGCGACGGCCGCCGTTCTCCGCCCGCGACCTGCCGCCTGCCACCTGCCGACTCACAGCCGCGCCACCTCCTCCCGCTCCTCGAGGTCGCGCTGCAGGAACACCGAGTCCTCGCAGCCGTGGTCGGCGATCTCCGCGTAGAGCGGCGAGCGCTCGAGCAGCTCCTCGTGGCCGCCGCGGTCGACGATCCGACCGCGGTCGAGGACGATGATCTCGTCGGCGAGCGAGATCGTCGACAGCCGGTGGGCGACGATGAACGTCGTCCGCCCGACCATCGCGTCGGCCAGCCCGCGGCGGATCGCGGCCTCCGTCCGCGCGTCGACCGACGACGTCGCGTCGTCGAGAACCAGGATCCGCGGGTCGGCGAGGAGCGCCCGGGCGATCGCGATCCGCTGGCGCTGCCCGCCCGACAGTGTGAGCCCACGCTCGCCGATCACGGTCTCGTAGCCCTCCGGCAGCGCGGCGATGAACTCGTGCGCCTGCGCCCGCCGGGCCGCCCGCTCGATCCCCTCGCCGGTCGCATCCGGCCGGGCGTAGGCGATGTTCTCGGCGACGCTCGCCGAGAACAGGAAGCTGTCGTCGGCGACGAACGCGACCTCGGAGCGAAGCGAGCGCAGATCGACCGTGCGGAGGTCGGCGCCGTCGATGAGGACCGCGCCCGCGGTCGGGTCGTAGAGCCGGGCGAGCAGCGCGACCAGGCTCGTCTTGCCCGACCCGCTGGCGCCGACCAGCGCCACCGTCGCTCCCGCCTCGACCTCGAGGTCGATGCCGCGCAGCGCCGGCACCCCGCGGTAGTCGAGGTCGACGCCGCGGAGCTCGACCCTGCCGAGGCCGTGCGGCAGCGGCGGCGCGGCCGGGGGACTCTCGATCCGCGGCTCGCGGTCGAGGATCTCGAACATCCGGTTCCCGGAGGCGACCGCGCGCTGGGCCATCCCGAGCGCCGTGCCCAGGATCCGCATCGGCGCCACCAGCATCAGCAGGTAGGTGTAGAACGCGGTGAAGTCGCCGAGGCTGAGGCCGCCGTCGATCACCATCCGCCCGCCGACGAGCAGGATCACCGCCAGCCCCAGGCTCGGCAGGAAGCCCAGGAGCGGGGCGTAGAACGAGCTCAGCCTCGTCGAGTAGACGTTCTGGTCGAAGACCCGGCCGACGGCGTGCCGGAAGCGGCCGAGCATGTGGTCCTCGCGGGCGAAGGCCTTGACGATCCGGATCCCGGAGATCGATTCCTCCGCCTCCGCGGTCAGCTCGGCGAGGCGCTGCTGGATCTCCTGCACCGCCGGCCGCGAGCGGCGGTTGTAGCGCATCGCCGTCAGGACCACGATCGGGACCGGCAACAGCGCCAGCGCGGCGAGCGCCGGCTTGATCGCGAACATCACCGCCGCGGCGAGCGCGATCGTGAGCGCGTTCTGGGTCAGGAAGATCAGCCCGTAGCCGAGGAAGAAGCGGATCGACTGGAGGTCGACCGTCGCCCGCGACATCAGCTGTCCGGTCTGCTGGGCGTCGAAGAAGCCGAGCTCGAGCCGCTGGAGGTGGGCGTAAAAGCGCTCCCGCAGGTCGTACTCCACCGCCACCGATACCCGGCCGGCGACGAGCCGGCGGACGAACGTGAGCCCGAGCCGCAGCAGCGCGGCCCCGAGGATCGCGCCCGCCAGCGGAACGATCGAGCCGGTGTCGTGGCGGGTGATCGCGTTGACCGTCTGCCCGACCAGAAACGGGATCAGCACGGTCATCCCCATCGCCGCCCACGCGAACAGCAGCGAGGCGATGACGTCGCGGCGGTAGGGGCGCAGGAAACCGAGCAACCGCCTGAACGTCGTCACAATTCAACTATATAAAGTGAAGTATTAGGAGGGCGCGATACTGCCCGGATGGCGCGCCCGCCGGCCGGCCTCTGCGATCGCTGCCGCCACCAGCGGATCGTCCGCAACACCCGCGGCTCGGAGTTCTCGCTCTGCGAGCGCTCGCGGAGCGATCCGAGCTTCCCCCGCTACCCCCGCCTGCCGGTCGAATCCTGCCGCGGCTTCGAGGAGCGGCGTGAACACCGGTCGGGCCGGTGAGCCCCGGATATCCTCCGCCCGGAAGCATGGAGAGCTTCGACTTCGTGGTCGTCGGCGCCGGCTCGGCCGGGTGCGTGCTCGCCAACCGGCTGAGCGCCAATGGCTCGCGGGTCCTCCTGCTGGAGGCCGGCGGCTCGGACCGAAGGCTTCCGGTCCGCGCCCCCGCCGCGTTCCCCGCCCTGTTCCAGTCGGCCGTCGATTGGAACTACATGTCCGAGCCCGAGCCGGCGCTGCATGGACGCCGCATCTATCTCCCACGGGGAAGGATGCTCGGTGGCTCTTCGTCAATGAACGCGATGCTCTACATCCGCGGCAATCGCTCCGACTACGACCGCTGGGCCTCCGAGGACGGTGCGGCCGGCTGGTCCTACGACGAGGTCCTCCCGTACTTCAAGCGCTCGGAGCAAAACGCCGAGATCGCCGACCGCTACCACGGCACCTCCGGCGAGCTCCACGTCACCTCGCGGCGCTGGCTCTCCCCGCACTGGCCGCGCTTCGTCGACTCCGCCGCCGCCCTCGGGATCGAGCGCAACGCCGACTTCAACGGCGCTCGCCAGGACGGCGCCGGCCTGCTCCAGACCACGACCAAGGGCGGGCGCCGCTGGTCGGCTGCCGACGCCTTCCTCCGCCCGGCCCGCAAGCGCAAGGGGCTGCGGCTCGCGGCCGGCTCGACCGCCACCCGGATCATCCTCGACGGGGCCCGCGCAACCGGGATCGAGTACGCGCACGGTGGCCGCCTCGAGCGGGCGCGCGCCGAGCGCGAGGTGATCCTCGCGGCCGGCGCCTACGGCTCGCCGCAGCTCCTGATGCTGTCGGGGATCGGGCCAGCCGATCACCTCCGCGAGCACGGGATCGAGGTCGCGCTCGACTCCCCGGCCGTCGGCTCGAACCTCCAGGAGCACCCGATGGCGTTCATCAACTGGCGCACCCGGGAGCTCCCGACGCTCGACGACGCCACGCATCCCAAGTACGCCGGCCAGTGGGTGGTCACCCGCCGCGGCAAGCTCTCCTCGACGATCGCCGAGGCGGCGATCCACTGGCGCTCCGACGGTTCCCTGCCGGCGCCCGACTTCCAGGTCCTGTTCGCGGCGGTCTACTTCTGGGAGCACGGCTTCCGGAAGACCGGCGCCCCCGCGATGACGATCGGGATGTCCTACCTCGGGCCGAGTTCGCGCGGTTCGGTCCGCCTCCGCTCCGCCGACCCCACCGACCACCCGCGGATCCTCAACAACATGCTCTCCCGCGGCGAGGAGGTGGAGGCGTTCCTGCGGGCGATCGATCTCGTCCGCGAGCTGGCCGCGACGCCGCCGCTCGCCGCGCTCCTCGGGGAGGAGCTCAACCCCGGCCGCTCGATTGTCGACCGCGACTCGCTCGTCGCCTGGCTTCGCGCAACCTGCGAGCACGAATACCACCCGACCTGCACCTGCCGGATCGGGCCCGCCGGCACGGGCGCCGTCGACCCCGAGCTGCGGGTCCATGGAATCGACGCCCTGCGGGTCATTGACGCCTCGGTGATGCCGCGCGTCACCTCCGGCAACACCCACGCGCCGACGGTGATGATCGCCGAGCGGGGAGCCGATCTCTTGCTCGCGAAAGGCGCGGCCGCCGCCGAGGCGACCGCGGCCGCCACCTCCGCGTAGGGGCTCAGGCCTCGACCGGCGCCGGCGCGCGGGCCGTGCCGAGCGCCCCGGCGCTGGCGATGACGACCAGCGCGATCGCCGCCACCTCGCGGCCCGAGAGAGCCTGGCCGAGGAACGCGAGCCCGACCAGCGCGGCGACCGCCGGCTCGAGGCTCATCAGCACCCCGAACGTGTTCTCGGGCAGCCGTCGGAGCGCCTCGAGCTCCAACGAATAGGGGATCGCGGAGCTCAGCAGCGCGACCGCGAGGCCGACGCCGAGGAGAGCGGGATCGAAAAGGTCGACCCCGCCGCCGAGGATCCCGCCGGGGAGGAGGAGCAGGCTCGAGAAGCTCATCGCGAGGGCGAGCCCGTCGCCGCGCTCGAAAGCGCGGCCGACCCGGGCGGTGAGCAGGATGTAGGCGGCCCAGAAGACGCCCGCCAGCAGCGCGAAGCCGACCCCGAGCGCGTCGAGCGAGCCGCCGATGCCGGGGGAGAGCAGGGCGATCCCCCCGGCCGCGAGCGCCGCCCAGGCGAGGTCGGCACCCCGGCGCGAGCCGGCGATCGCGACGCCGAGTGGCCCCACGAACTCGAACGTGACCGCGAGCCCGAGCGGGATCCGATCGAGCCCGGCGTAGAAGCTCAGGTTCATCGCGGCGAGCGCGGCCCCGAGCAGGGCGACGAGCCGCAGCTCGGGGCGCGTGTGGCCGTGCAGCGTCGGTCGCCAGAGGATCGCCAGCGCCACCGCCGCGAACAGCGTCCGCAGCAGCACGGCGCCCGCCGGGCCGATCTGGTCGAACAGCGTCGTCGCCGCGGCTGCGCCCGACTGAACCGACACGATCGAGCCGAGGACGAGACCGATCGAGGTCACGCGCGTGCGGCGATCCATCGGATCGCGAGGCTACTGACGCGCCCGCAGGCGGAGCCGGGCTACGGCTGCGTCAGTGCGTCAGCACGTACGGGCCGCACGCCTGCATCGTGTCCGGATTGACGACCGGCCCGCCGTCCTGGTTCCTGTACTGGAGCTTGAGCTTCTTCGAGCTCGCCGTCACCTCGACGTAGCTGTTCTGGTCGCCCTGGTAGCAAGACATTCCGACGCCGCCCGGCGGCTGCGGCTTGAAGAACGCGAGCTCCACCGCGGGTCCGGCGGCCGGGTTTTCGACCGTGTCGTTGATCTCCTGTGCGAACGGCTTCGTCGCCACCGGGCCGGTGATGAAGTCCTGGTACGGGGTGTCGCTCGGGGCGGTCGACGGCGCGTTCGAGGGTGCCGAATCGCCGGCAAAGGTTCGATCGCGGATCACGTTCGCGAACGACGCGTGGGTGTCGGTGGTGAGGAAGACCAGGTGCCTGACGTGCGCCGACTCGAGCGCGTTGAGGAGCTTGATCCGCTCGTACGCGTAGCCCTCCCAGCGATCGTACGGCAGCGCGTAGAACTGCTGGATCGGCACCTCGTTCATCACCACCTTCCACTTCGCGGTCGAGGACTTGACCGCCTTCAGGAAGGCCTTGAGCTGATTCGCGCCGAGCATCGTCCGCTTCGGGCTGTTGATCGCGTTGAGGCACGACTGCGGTACCGGGTTCTTCAGCGATGGGACGAGGGCCCCGAAGGCGTCACGCACGCTCTGCGGCGCGGTCGGCGCGAGATCGGGCGAGCCGGACCCCGCCGGGTTGTCGCAGGTGCCATTCGCCGACGCCTTCGCGCTCCGGAACGACCGCTCGTCGAGGAAGAACAGCTCGAGGTTCTTGCCCCACCGCTCGGTCCGGTAGATGCCGGTCTTCTTCGTGTAGTGGACCGGCATGTAGTCGCGGAAAGCGCGCACGCTGTGGTCGTAGAGCTTGCGGCCGAACTCGGGGATCGAGAAGTCGTTGATGAACTCGTGGTCGTCCCAGTGGTTGTACATGCCGGCCTTCTCGCGGACGAGCCGCATGTTCTTGACCGCGAGCTTCTTCCGGTACATCGCCCACTTCTGCTTCACCGTCCTCGCCGTCCTCGCGCCCGGCACCTCGGGATCCGAGTAGATAGTGTCGCCGAAGTCGATGTTGAAGTCGTTGTGCTCGCCGACCACCGTCTTCCAGACCTTGAAGTTCCCCCAGAACGGCTTCGTCTGGCCGGGCGCCGCGATGCCCGTCTCGTCGCCCGAGTAGGCGAAGCGGATCGTCTTTTTCTGTCCTCGTTTCGGCGCGGTCCGGAACGTGCCCTTGTCGGAGCAGTGGTGCTTGACCTTGGTGAGGCAGAACTGGTAGCGGTAGGTCTTGCCGGGCTGCAGGCCCTTGACCTTGGTCTGAACCGTCTTGTTCGTGCTGCTCGTCGAGTTCAGGCCGAGGACCCCGACGGAGCTCCTGTGACGGCCGCCGACCGATTCGACCTTGAGCGCGATCGCGCCCTTCTTGCTCGACTCCGGCTTCGTCGTCCGCGCCCAGATGATCGCCGAGCTGTCGCCGACGTCGCCGGCGGTGACGCCGTCTGTGAACCCGTTGGCGGCCTGCGCGGCCGCCGGCACCGCGAGCAGGCCGACGACCGCGGCCACTCCTCCCAGATAGCGCGGGCTGCGTCCCACCGCCGCGCACCCTATGCGAATTCGGCGCTGCGCGCTAAGCGAACAGCGAGATCAGGAGCATTACGGCGGCGCCGCCGAGCGTCGCCGGGACGGCGCGGGTGGGGGAGAGATCATGGGCGCTCGGGAGCAGGTTCGCCGTCGCCGCGTAGATGAAGAACCCGGAGAAGACGCCGAGCGCCACCGGGAACACCTCGTCCGGAACCGGTGCGAGGGTGGCGATCAGCGCGCCCAGCAGCGGCGCGATCGCATCGGCGAGGAGGAACCGCCGCGAGCGGGTCGCCGGGTGCCGGTGGGCGATCAGGTAGGAGACGGTGTTGAGGCCGTCTGAGAAGTCGTGCCCGATCACCGCCGCGGTGACGATCAGGCCGACCCCGGTGTCGATCTGGAAGCCGAGGCCGATCGCCAGGCCGTCGAAGAAGCTGTGGATGACGAAGCCGGTCGCGCCGGCGATCCCGACCGGGTCGGGACGATCGCGATGGTGGTCGTCGCCGTGGCGGTGGACGACCCGCTCGACGACGTGGAAGGTGAGGAACCCGGCGAGCACCGCGCCGATCGGGATCCGCACCGACATACCGAGATCCTGCGCGCGCTGGACACCCTCGGGGAGGAGGTCAAAGAGCGCCGCGGCGAGCACCACCCCACCCGCGACCGCCATCAGCACGTCGGTGCGGGTTGGCCACCGCAGCGCCGTTAGTCCGCCGAGCATCGTCGAGCAGAAGGTGAGCGATGCCGACGCCAGCGCGAGGGCCATCAGGCGCTCCCCGGGGCGGCGCAGTCAGGACAGAGGCCGCGGAAGAGGATCTCGTGACCGGTGACCGCGAACCCGGTGAGCCGCTCCACCGCTGGCACCGCCTGCTCGACGACGCACCCCGACACGCCGGCGACGGCACCGCAGCGCTCGCAACGAACGTGCTCGTGGTGGTCGGCGGCGCGCTCGAAACGCGAGCCGGCCGTCCCGAGCTCGACCCGCCGCAGCGCCCCGTCGGCGACCAGCGCCTCGACCGCGCGATAGAGCGAGGAGAAATCGGCGGTCAGCTCGCGTGCCGCGAGCTCGTCGCCGATCTCCTCGATCGACCAATCGTGCCGGGAGCTGCTGTCGATCAGCTCTGCGACCGCGTTGCGGATGTGGGGCGGCCTCGCGATGGCGGCGAGGATAGCGGTTACGCAAGTCGTTTGCGAAACGTCGGGCTAGCCTCGATCGCCGGCCGCTAGATGATCAATTCGTGAGCCGCGTGCGTCGGGTCGTGGATTGCTCATCTAGCAGCGCGGGCCGCTCGGCCAGTCGGGGCCGGGGCCCGGCTTGTCGACGGTGGTGGCGCCGAGGGCGCGCAGGAAGCGGGCGAACTCGGCGCCGGAGTTGGTACTCAGCCCCTCGCTGTAGCAGGGCGCCGCGCGCGGCTGGCCGAACCTGTTCGCCCAGCCCCACTCGGTGCCGGTGCCGCCCGGGAGCGCGGTCGCGATCCGGCCCCCCGCCTGTACGACGGTCCCCTCGGGGACCATCCGGCTCATCGTCTCCGCGACGTAGATGAAGTTGCCGGCGTGGTCGCCGTCGAGCAGCTTGTAGTAGAGGAAGTGGCCGCCCGGCCAGCCGCTGTCGGCATCCGATCCGCGGATCTTCGCGTCGCCGATGGCGACGATCGGCTTGTGGCGGGTGACCGAGAAGTCGACGCCCATGTCGATGCGGCCGGGGATCCAGGCGACCCCCCGGATCGGATTGACGTAGGTGCCGGGCGCGGCGGTGCAGCCGTGCGCGCGGTGGTGGGCGCGCAGCGT
>JBKPNB010000292.1:0-9083 GCA_046732395.1 Actinomycetota bacterium
TCCCGCTTCTCGACGCGGTCGGCGCCAAGTCGATCCTCGAGATCGGCGCCTACGCCGGGGACCTCACGAGCGAGCTCGTCGCGTGGGCGAAGCGCAACGACGCCGAGGTCGTCGCGATCGATCCCGGCCCCCACTACGACCTTCTAGCGCTCGCCCACCGGACGCTGTGCCTGGAGGTGGTCCGGGAGAAGAGCCACGATGCGCTTCGCCACGACCCGGTCCCCGACGTCGCGATCATCGACGGCGACCACAACTACTACACCGTCAGCGGCGAGCTCCGGATCCTCGCCGAGCGCTCCGAGGATCGGCCGCTGCCGATGTTCATCCTCCACGACGTCGGCTGGCCGCACGCCCGGCGCGACACCTACTTCGAGCCCGAGGACATCCCCGAGGAATACCGCCAGCCGATCGTCGAGGGTGCCCACCTCGTCCCCGAGGAGCGGGGCACGACCGACAAGGGTCTCCTCTACCACTGGGCCGCGGCGCGCGAGGGCGGCGCCCGGAACGGGGTCCTGACCGCGGTCGAGGACTTCGTCGCTGACCGCCCCGGCCTGCGGCTGGCGGTGATCCCGGTCTTCTTCGGGATCGGGGTGATCTGGAGCGAGGACGCGCCGTGGGCCGGAGCGGTCGCCGACCTCCTCGCGCCCTGGGACCGCAACCCCGTGCTCGAATGGCTCGAGGCGAACCGGGTCTTCAACCTCGCCCGCAAGTGCGTCGAGGTCGCCGAGGCGGGGATGCTCGCGGAGCGGGTCGAGGAGCTCGAATACCGGCAGGAGAAGTTGATCGAACATCACCGGGCGGTGCTCGGCTCACTGCTCGAGTCGCGCGCCTTCGCCTCGGCCGACCGAATCTGGCGGCTCCGCCACCCGGGGCAGGCCTCCGAGTCGTGGCGCGAGAAGCTCCGCGCGGAGCTGGGGGAGGACAGCTCAGGTTGAGCGGGCGCCGTCGCGGCGGCGCCTCAGCATCTCGCTCGTCGCCCGCAGCGGCGCCGTCACCCTCCAGCTCTTGCTGGTCGCAAGGTCGTGGAGCTCGCCCTGCAGCTCGATATAGCGGCGGTGGAGCGCCTCGAGCTGGAGCTTGGCCGAGTGTGCCTCGACCCGCTGTGCGGCGCACTCGGCCTCGGCACGGCGCGCGCGCTGCTTCCAGTCGCCGCCCCCGCTCCCGACCCCCGGGAGCTTGCCGTCCCACTTCTCGGCGATCTTGATGTGGGCCTCGATCCAGACCTCGACGTCGCGAATCAGGTCGAGCGAGTGATGATGGATCACCTTGAGATCGGCGGTTACGACCTTGCGTCCGGCGGCGCGCGCTTGCGCGCAGAAGTCGAAGTCGTAGCCGTGGATCTTGCCCAGCGACTCGTCGAAGCGGAGGTTCCGCACGGCCCACGGCGAGACGGCCATCACGAAGCCGTCGATCGCGTCGACCTCGCCGGTCTTCGCGAACGAAGGGGTCTCCTCGTCGATCCATGAGGTGGCCGGGAACTCGCCGCCGCCCCACTCGGGGTAGCGATGGGTGAACGAGGCCCAGGTCACCGCGCCCTCCCACCAGGCGATGCTCCGGACGCCGATCGCCCCGGCGCTGCCGACGATCGCGGCATCGGGATCGGACAGGGCGTCCCTGACCTTGGCGCAGAACTGGGGATCGACGATCTCCGCGTCCTGGTGGAGGAGGACGAGCGCCTCCAGGTCCTCGAAGGCGGCCGCCTTGTCGAGCAGCAGGTTGTAGTTGCGGAGCAGCGATCCGGTGCCCTGATGGGCCATCACCTGGGAGTCGGGCTCGGCGGCGAGCTCGATACCGGGACGCGCGTACTCGTCGTAGAGCTCTGGCGAGGTGAGTGAGCAACCGAAGGCAATCACGACGCTGGCAACATAGCGGCCCCCGGGGATTTCCTAAGTGCTAACTAACCTGTCGCCCCCGTGACGCAGACGCGCGATGACGCGCCGCCCGCCATTTTCCCGGTGCGGGCCGGCGACCTCCGGGCGAGGCTCGAAACCGACATGCCGCCGCCGCTCCCGACCGGCCGGCAGGGCGGGCTGTTCTGCGCCGGATCCTGCTTCCACCGCCGCCGGCGGGTGACGGGGCTTGAGCTGCTCGTCGACGGCGTCGCCCAGCGGCCGACCGCGATCCGGATGCCGCGGCCGGACATCTTCCGGGCCGTGCACCCGGGGATCCCGCCCGCCGCGGCCGGCTCGCTCCCCCGGGATCCGGATTCCGACGAGGACCCGGAGCTTCGCTGCTACCGCAGCGGGTTCTGGGGCACGGTGACGATCCCCGCGCACCGCTCGCCGCGGACGGTCGAGCTGGGCATCGCGGCCCACCTCGACGACGGATCGATCGAGCGGGCAATGCTCGGATCGCTGGAGCTCGCCGACCCGGACGAGCCGCCGGCGTACGAGCTGCCGCGCGACCGCGCCGGCCGGGCGCTGATCGCGGTCTGCATGGCCACCTTCGACCCCGAGCCGGAGCTGTTTCGGGCCCAGGTGGAGTCGCTGCGCGCCCAGCGCGACCGCGACTGGATCTGCATCGTGAGCGACGATTGCTCGAGCCCCGAGCGGCTCGCGATGATCGAGGAGACGCTGGGCGAGGACGGCCGGTTCTCCCTATTCCGCTCCGAGCAGCGGCGGGGCTTCTACCGCAACTTCGAACATCTCCTGCGTTTGGTGCCTGCGGAGGCTGAGCTGATCGCGTTGTGCGACCATGACGACCGCTGGCACCCGGACAAGCTCGAGACGCTCCGGGCGGCGATCGGCGGTGCTCAAATGGTCTTCAGCGACCAGCGGCTCGTCGACGAGCAGGGCCGTGTCCTCGCCGACACCTTCTGGAATGGTCGCCGCAACAACCACACCAACCTGACCTCGATGATGATCGCCAACACCATCACTGGTTCGGCGTCGATGTTCCGGCGCGAGATGCTGCGCGATGCACTGCCGTTTCCCGACATTCCGGGCTGGCAGTTCCACGACCACTGGCTGGCGCTGGTCGCACTCACCACGGGTCGGATCGCCTACGTCGACCGGCCGCTCTACGACTATGTGCAGCATGAGCACGCGGTGCTCGGGAACCTCATCGTCCGCGCCCCCGACGAGCCCGCCGAGGCCTCCCCGCGGCTCGGGCTCCGCGGCCGGCTCCGCGAGACCGTGGCCGCCTGGCGAGCCGATCACTTCTGCGGCTACCTGCAGACCGAGGTCCAGGCGCAGATCCTGCTCGCTCGGACCGGGGATGGGCTGACGTGGCGCAAGCGCCTCGCGCTTCGGCGGATGTTGCGAAACGCTCGCTCGCCGTTCGGGCTGGCGTGGCTCGCGATCCGCCCGCTCCGTCGTCTGGTCGGTCACAACGAGACGCTCGGCGCCGAGGCGCAGCTCGTCCGCGGGATCATGTGGCGGCACCTGATCACGCTCTGGAGCCTCCGCCGCGAGCGCCCCGGCAGGGCGGCCCCCGACGCCAGCGCCCCCCCGTGCGGGGCCTACAGCCCGGACCTGAAGCGGCTGCGCAAGTGGCGGACCCCGGTGCGGCGGGCGGCCTCGTGACCGTCGAGCCGCTGTCGCCGTCGCTGGCCCAGCAGCGGGCGGAGATGGCGGATCGCCCGGTGGCGATCGAGGCCCGCGACGTCTACAAGACGTTTCGGATCCCCCGCAACAAGATCACGTCGTTCAAGGAACGCGCCGTGCACCCGTTCACCCGCCAGGAATACTTCGAGCTCCGGGCGCTCCACGGGATCTCGTTCGACATCCACCGGGGTGAGTTCTTTGGCATCGTCGGCCGCAACGGCTCCGGGAAGAGCACCCTGCTGAAGATCCTCGCCAGCATCTACAAGGCCGACGCGGGGCGGATCAGGATGGCCGGGCGGCCGGCGCCGTTCATCGAGCTCGGCGTCGGCTTCGACCCCGAGCTGACGGCGCGCGAGAACGTCGTCCTCAACGGCGTGATGACGGGCCTCTCGAGGCGCGAGGCCCAGAATCGCCTCGACTCGGTTCTCGACTTCGCCGAGCTCCGCGACTTCGTCGACCTCAAATACAAGAACTACTCGTCGGGCATGATGGTCCGCCTCGCGTTCTCGGTGATGATCCACGCACCCGAGAGCGACATCCTGTTGATCGACGAGGTGCTCGCCGTCGGCGATGCGGCATTCCAGCAGAAGTGCGCCGACGTCTTCCATCGCATGCGCAACGGGCCGCGGACCGTCGTCCTCGTCACCCACGACATGGGTGCGGTCCAGACCTACTGTCACCGGGGGATGCTGATCCACGACGGCGACATCCTCTACCAGGGCGATCCGGAGGAGGTCGGGCGCCGCTATCTGAGGCTCAACTTCGAGGAGTCGGGCAACCCCGAGTCCCAGAAGGTGATCGAGCACGTCCCCGACATGCACGCGCAGCTCATCGACTCGTGGCTCGAGAACGAGCGCGGCGAGCGGATCACGAACGTCGAGATCGATCAGCCGCTTCGCCTTCGTGCCGTCTTCGAGGCGCGACAGGAGATGCGAAAGCCGCTCTTCAACTTCCTCGTCACCGACGCCGAGGGCATCAACGTCTTCGGCTTCAACCGCTCCCTCGAGGTCGAAGACGAAGCCGACGACGTGCTCCATCCGGGTCAGCGCGTCAGGATCGAGGCGACGATCGAGAATCGGCTCCTGCCCGGCGGCTACGCGATCGGCTGCTGGGTCTGGCGCCACCGCGAGCGGGGCGACGTCGCGCTCCAGACCTTCCAGATGTTCAACTTCGTGATCTACGGTCTGCGGACGACGCCGGGGCTGGTGACGATGCCGGTCGAATCCGAGGTCATCTCCGACGACGGGGTTGGCGATGGCTGACATCGTCGCCACCGGGGTTCCCGAGCTCGACGAGATCCGCGGGCCCTCCGCCCTCGGCGGCGGGGGGCGGCGCTTCCTCGAGCTGCTGTGGCTCGTCGCCACCAACGACTTCAAGAAGAGCTACTTCGGGACGATCCTCGGCTACCTGTGGTCGCTGGTACGGCCGTTGATGCTGTTCGGCGTCCTGCTGTTCGTGTTTACGCGGATCATCCGCATCGGGGGGGTGCCCGACTACGCGGTCTTCATCCTCTTCAACATCGTCCTCTTCAGTTTCTTCCAGGAGGCGACGATGAACTCCGTGACCTCGGTCGTCGGGCGCGAGGGGATCATGCGCAAGACACAGTTCCCGCGACTCGTGGCGCCGCTCGCGACCGTGATGACGAGCCTTTTGAACCTCGGGACGAACCTCGTCGCCGTGCTCGGGTTCCTGCTCGCGTTCGGCGTCTACCCGACCTGGACCTGGCTCTACTTTCCGCTGATCCTCGCCGCGATCGTCCTCTTCACGACAGCGGTGGCGATGATCCTCTCGACCCTCTACGTGAGGTACCGAGACGTCGCGATCATCTGGGGTGTGATGGCGGCAGTGATCATCTACGCGACGCCGGTGATCTACCCGCTCAGCTTCGTGCAGGCCAACGCGGGCATGAGGTACGTGCACATCCTCATGCTCAACCCGCTGACGCCGATCTTCGTCCAGGCCCAGCACTGGATCATCGACCCGAGCTACTTCCCGGGGGCGCCGACCGCGGCTGGAGGCTGGCTCTACCTGCTGCCGGCGATCGTGATCTACGTCGCCGTCTGCGCATTCGCGGTTTGGAAGTTCAACCGCGACGCCCCGTTCGTGGCCGAGCAGCTCTGATCGCCCTGGCGCCCGCCTCAGCGCCGGCGGAGGGTCGCAACGACCTGGAACATGTCGGTGGTCAACAGGCTGAGGTCGAGGAGCTCGAAGCGATCGTCCCATCGCTCGCGGATGTAGGGGATGCTGATCACGGTCTCGCCGTAGTCGACCTCGTCGCCGACCAGCTGAGGGTGGTCGGGATCAGTCGGGTGCGGGACGAAGACGTAGCGTGGCTGCGCGAGCGCGGCTAGTGGATCGGCTCCGAGCGAGCGGAGCCCGTCTCGGATCAGGGGGTTGCGCCACAGGTAGCTGGGGGGGCGGACCGTGGCGATCAGGATGCCGCCGGGAGCGATCGCGGAGTGCAGCGCCCGCAGGCACGCCTCGTGCACGCGCTCGGAGAGGTGGGTGAAGACCGAGAACGTGTAGATGAGGTCGAACGGCCCGTCAAAGGGAAGCCGCTCGGGCATGAAGTCCGACCGCGCGAGCCTCGCCGGAACGCGGGTGGCCCGGCAGACCTCGAGGATCTCCTCCACGGGATCGCAGGCGCAGAGCGCGCCGGGTCCGACGTCGCGGGCGAAGAACCTCGTCAACCGTCCCCACCCGCAGCCGAAGTCGAGGACCCGCGCGCCGGCGAGCGGCTTCGGCCCGTGCTCGGCGAATCGGGCCCTGGCCGTCGTGTAGAAATCCTGCGACTGGGTGAGCAGCTCGAACCCGCTGGTGCCGTTCCATTGCCGCTGGCGGTCGGGGTCGGGGGCCGCGGGGAGCAGCGCGCGGATATTCGGGTAGCGCGTGTACTCGCGGCTCAGGAGGACCGTCCAGAGGCCGTCGTCGAGCTCGCGGAAGGCGGCGAACGCCTCGGGCCCTGGCTCGGCGCAGGCCGCGTCGATGGCGCTCAGCTCGTCGTCGTAGAGGTGCGTGAGCCACCAGTCGAAGCCGTCCGGGGCCTGTCCGGCCGATGGCGGGGACGCCTCCGTCTCCCGATCGCCGGTCGCCCCCGTCCTGGTTGCCACGCCTGCTCGATCGTCCTCGCCCCGCAGTCGGCGGACCAGCACGCCCACGCGCCGCATCGGCTTCGTCATCCGCCAGCTCAGCGACCGCTCGTAGCTGTCGCGGATCCGCGCCGCCTCATCGGCGGCGAGCCGCCCGCCGTCGTCGGTCATCCGGCGAACCCTACGCGGCGCCCCGCCTCGGCGCCCCCGCTCCGTCACCGCCCGGCCATCGCCCCCCGGAGAACCTCGCGCATCCCGGCCGCGAAGCGCTCCGGGGAGAACTCGCGGGCCCGCGCCGCGAGCGTGGCCCGATCCCAGCTCGCCGCGGCCGTCCGCTCGACCGCGGCCCGCAGCGCCGCGGGGGTCGCGTCCTCGATGAGGGTCCCGTCGAGCCCGTCGCGGACGATGTCGCGGGCCCCGCCGGCGTCGGGCGCGATCACCGGCGCGCCGCCGGCGAGGGCCTCGACCATGCTCATTCCGAAGTCCTCCTCGCCGACCCACAGGTAGCCGCGCGCGGTGGCGTAGAGCCGCGCCAGCTCCGCCCGGGATACCCACCCGCGCAGCTCGACGTTCGCCGGCAGGTCCCGGCGGATCCGCGCCTCGAGCGGCCCGATCCCGACCATCGTCAGCCGGTGCGGGAGTCCGCGGAACACCTCGACGGCGAGCTCGGGGCGCTTGTACGCGACGAGCCGGCCGACCCAGAGGAAGCCGTCCCGCTCGGCGGCGGGGTGGAGGTCGCCCGCCGGCACCGGCGGGTGGACGACGGTGGCCTCGCGTCCGTAGAAGCGGCGGACCCGATCGCGGACGGCGGTCGAGTTCGCCACGAAGCGATCCGGTCGCGCCGCCGCCCGGCGGTCGGAGCGGCGTAGCCGTCCCGCGGCCGCCCGCAGCGCCAACCCCCGGACCCCGCGGAGCCGCTCGCGCTCGGCCGCGGTGAGCCAGGCCCAGCGCATCGGGGTGTGGCAGTAGCAGACGTACGGCACCGAGGGCGGCGGCGAGGCCTGGACCGCGCAGGCGTGCGAGGAGGCGATGAGGAGGTCGTAGCCGGCGAGCGGGAGCGAGCGGAAGTAGCGGGGCATGTACGGCAGCAGGTAGCGCCAGCGCCCCGGGTCGTGGCCCACCTGGCGGACCCCCGGCAGGCCGGCGAGCCGGGACTCGCGGACGATCCGTGCCGAAAGCCGCGGCGGCAGGAGCTCGCGGGCGGCGTGGAAGGTGAAGACGTCGATCGCGCGCGCCTCGGGCAGCACCAGCTCGGCGAGCGCGTCGACCACCCGCTCGCCCCCATGGAATCCCTGGAACCAGTCGTGGACGATCGCCACCCGAGCTCCCGCCCAGGGAGCGCCGCCGTCGCTCATGCGGCAACAGTATTCCTGTGCGACCCTCGGAAGCCGCTCGATGACGCCCGAACGCCCCGTCGTCTCGGTCCTGATCGGCGCCTACAACAACGAGGCGACGGTGGCGCGTGCGATCTCCTCGATCCGCGACCAGACCGAGCGCCGGCTCGAGTTGATCGTCCTCGACGACGGATCCCGCGACCGCACCGCCGCCGCCGCCGCCGAGGCGATGGCCGGCGATCCGCGCTGCGAGCTCGTGCGGCTCGAACGCAACCTCGGCGTCGCGCGCTCGCTCAACCGCGGGCTCGAGCTGGCCAGCGCGCCGGTGGTCGCGATCCAGGACGCCGACGACCACTCGGCGCCGCAGCGCCTCGAGCGCCAGCTCGCGACCCTCGACGCGGACCCCGCGGTCGCGGCAATCGGCGCGCGGATGCTGGAGGTCGATCCGGACGGCAGCCCGCTGCGGCCGCGGACGGGCGTCGCCACCGGCGACGTGGGGTCGGTGCTGCTGCGGTTCAACCCGATCCCGAACGGGGCCGCGGCGTTCCGCCGGGACGTGGTCCGCGCGCTCGGCGGCTACGACACCCGCTATCGGTTCGCCGCCGAATACGACCTCTGGCTGCGGATCGCGGACCGGCACCGGGTACTCGTGCTCGACGAGGTCCTGGCGACCCGGGTGATGGGGTCCGCCAACGTCGCCGCCCGCGCGGAGCGCGCGCAGACGCGCGAGGCGATCGCCATCCGGCTGCGGACGATGCGCCGCCGTCGCAGCCTGCGGGGCGCCGGCGGGCTCGTTCGCCCGCTCGTCTCCTACGCGACGCCGCTCGGGCTCAAGCGGACGATCCGCGCCCGGCGCGGCCAGGCGCCCTGAGAATCACTCATCTCGGCCCGCCGCGCTCGGCGAGCGCCCGCTCGTAGGCGGCGCCGGTGCTTTGGCGCAGGCGCTCCGCGCCGAACTCGGCGGCCACCCGCTCGCGGGCGGCGGATCCGAGCCGCGCGAGGCGGCCGCGATCGGCGGCCAGTGAGCCGAGTGCGACGGCCAGGGCGCCCGCGTCGGGCGGGACGACGATCCCGGTCCCGCCGACCGCCTCGACGCTCCCCGCGGCGTCGGCGAC
>JBKPNB010000293.1:0-7207 GCA_046732395.1 Actinomycetota bacterium
GTGTATAAGAGACAGACCCTGCCCCGCGCGGCCCCGGCGCTCCGCGCGCGCCCGAGGCCTCCCGGCCCGCCTCTCAATCGCAGAATGGCACTCCGTTCAGCTTCTGGTCGCGGCCCTGGATCCCGGCACAATGACGCAGCCGCCGGAGGCGATCCGCAAGAGCGCCCTCAACGCTCGATGCCGCGGGCTCCGACCACAGGTTGTGCAGCTCGTCGGGATCGCGGCGGAGATCGTAGAGCTCGCGTCCGCCGCCCTCGTAGCGGGCGTAAAGGTACTGTGGGGTGCGGATCGCGCGCCAGTGCTTGGTGCCGCCGGAGATCTCGGCGAGGACGGCGCGATCGTGCGGCCACCGGCCCGCGCCTCCGAGCAGCGGCCGGATGCTGCGCCCGTCGAGCGTCCGGCAGTCGACGTCCCTGGCGCACGAGGGCGGGTTGCCGGCGTAGTCGAGGATCGTCGCCGGAATGTCCTCGTTGGTGACGAGCTGGGTCCGCACCCGAGCCTGGGGATGCAGTCGATAGCGGGACGGGACGCGGACCGCGTAGGGCACCCGTAGCGCGGGCTCGTAGGGGAGCGTCTTTCCCCGCGGGATCCGGTGCTCGCCGAAGAAGTAGCCGTTGTCGGAGTAGTAGAAGACGATCGTCCGCCCAGCCTCCCCGTCGCGCGCGAGCTCGCGCCGGATCCGGCCGATCGCGCGATCGACCTCGAGGTCCGCTGCGAGCGTGCAGCGGAAGCGCCGGCGGACGTTGTCGAACACCGTGGGGGTGATCCGCGACAGGTCGGCGACCTCGTTCGGCTTGTCGGAGACGTCGAACTCGTTGAAGTCCGGGGGCCGCGGCAGGGGCACGCGGCGATACCGGGTGAAGAACTTGTGGTCGGGAGGGATCGGGTCGTTCCCGCGGCATCCCTTGACGAAGCCGGCGTGGGCGGTGTGCGGGGCGTCGAAGCCGAGCCAGAGGAAGAACGGACTGGTGCCCTGCGAGCTCTCGCGAATGAAGCTCTTCGCCTGGCGGGCGAAGACGTCGGTCGAGTAGTCGCGCCGGGCGGTGCCGTAGCTGCGCAGGATCCCCTGGTCGGAGACCTGGTAGTCGTAGTAGCGCTTGGTGCCGAGCAGGTTGAACCAGCTCTCGAAGCCCGGCGCCGGCGCCAGGCCCTCATGCTCGTCGTAGCCGTTCATGAGCTTGCCGACGAGCCCGGTCCGGTAGCCGGCGCGCTGTAGCCAGACCGGGAGCGTGTCGCCGTTGTCGACCAGGCTCCCATAGCCCGGGTCGTCCCAGAAGACGCCGCTGTTGTGGGGGTAATCGCCGGTCAGAAGCCCGGCCCGGTCGGGGCAGCAGAGCGGCGGCGCCGCCAGGCCGTTGGTGAACTTGGTGCCGCCGCGGACGAGCCAGCGAAACGTCTGCGGCTGGTACATCGGCCGGAAGCTGTTGCTCGCCTGATCGTCGACGACGATCAACACGACGTTCGGCGCGTTCGCCGCGGCCTGGGCTGGGGTGGCGGCACCGGGGTGCCCGGCCCCGATCGCCCCTGCGGTGATCGACGCCAGGCCGACGGCGGCGACCAGCACCCGCGTCAGCGCCGCCGTGCCCGCCGCCAGCCCGGGGATCGGGATCATCCGCAGAGCGGCCTCCCCGGCAGCGCGCGGACGACGCCGCGCGCTCCCGAGCAGCGACGAAGCTTGGCGAGGCGGGCGCCGAGGCTCGACTCGACCGCCGATGCCGATGGCTTCCCGGTGAGGTTGCGGAGCTGGTTGGGATCGCGGCGGAGGTCGTAGAGCTCGGACTCGCCGTCGTCGTAGCGGATGTAGACCCAGCGGCGGGTGCGGATCGCCGAGTACTGGCCCTGATCGGCCTTGATCTCGGCGAGGACGCCGCGCCCGGACGGCCAGCGCCCGCCGCCGCCGAGCAGCGGCCGAATGCTCCGTCCGTCGATCCGGCGGCAGCGCCCGGCCCGCTCGCAGGAGGGGACGCCGCCGGCGTAGTCGAGGATCGTCGGCGTCGCGTCCTCGTTCGAGACCACCTGCCGGGAGGTGCTCGCCTCGGCACCGTGTCGGTAGCCGGCCGGGACGCGGACGGCGTAGGGGACCCGGAGCCCCGGCTCATAGGGGTACTGCTTGCCGGAGAAGATCCGGTGCTCGCCGAAGTAGAAGCCGTTGTCCGACAGGTAGAAGACGATCGTCCGGCCGAGCTGGCCGGTCCGCTTCAGCGCCGCCATCAGCTTGCCGATGTCCTGGTCCGCCGCCGACATCGTCGCCAGGGTGCATCGCCAGCCGCGACGGATGTGGCGGAGGTCGCGCCCGTTGATGCGCGGGAGCTTCGTGATCGCGACCGGCTTGTCGGAGACGTTGCGCTCGTTGAAGGACGGCGGCTGCGGCAGCCGCGAGCGCTGGAATCGATCGAGCGTCGCCCGGTCGGGAGGGGCCGGGTTGTGGTTTCCGCACCCGGGACCTGGGTTCTTGACGCCATGCGGGGCGTTGTAGGTGAGCCACAGGAAGAACGGCCGTCGGCCGGCGGCGGTGCCGCTGACGAAGTCGATCGCCCGCCTGGTGAAGACGTCGGTCGAGTAGTCGCGACGAGCCGAGCCGTAGTGGCGCTTCGCCCCGTTGTCGCTGATCGAGTAGTCGTAGTACCGCTCGCGGTTCGTCTGTGCGAACCAGGTGTCCCAGCCGGGCGCGGGCGCCAGCCCCTCCTGGCCGAAGTAGTGGTTCAGGTACTTGCCGATCAGCGCCGTGCGGTAGCCGGCGCGGGCGAGCCACACCGGCAGCGTGTCGGACTTTCCGCGCATGGTCGAGTAGCCGGGATGGTTCGAGAAGACGCCGCTGTTGTGGGGGTAATCGCCGGTCAGGAACCCTGCGCGATCCGGGCAGCAGAGCGGCGGCGCCGCGATGCCGTCGACGAAGTCGGTCCCCGGATCGACGATCCAGTGGAACGTCTGCGGCATGTAACGGGGCTCGAAGCTGTTGGTGGCTTGGTCGTCCATCAGGATCACGAGGAAGTTGGGGCCGCCCGCGGTTCGCTGCGCGAGCCTCGGGTCAACCCGAATAGGCTTCGCCGTCGCCGTGCTCTCGGTTCCCGCGCCCGAGCCGCAGCCGACCCCGACCGCGCATGCAGCGGCGAGCGAGGCGCCGAGGATAAGCGCTCGACGCCCCTCATGCTTCGCGGGGTCCGCCATCGGGGAAGGCGGGGAAGCTAGCGAATCGGTCTAAAGGCCTGGTTGGGAGACTGGCGGGTAGGGTGCACGGCCGCCGTTTGCGGACGGCCCACTGGAAGGGGTTTGACGATGGAGCTCAACAGGATCGGGGTCGTCGGCTGCGGCCTGATGGGGCATGGCATCGCCCAGATCTGCGCCGCGGCCGGCTCGGATGTCGTCGTTCGCGAGGTGAGCCAGGACCGCCTCGACCGCGGGTTGGCGAAGGTCGAGAAGCAGCTCGCGCGCGCGGTCGAGAAGGGAACGATCGAGCAGGGTGACGCCGCCGCGGTCCGCGCCCGGCTTCACCCCACGCTCGACTACGACGACCTCGCCGCCTGCGACCTCGTCGTCGAGGCGATCACCGAGGACCTCGAGATGAAGCTCGAGATGTGGCGCGAGGTCGACCGGATCGCCAAGCCCGAGGCGTTCTTTGCCACCAACACCTCGTCGCTGTCCGTCGCCGACCAGGCGGCGGCGACCGGCCGCCCCGAGCGCTTCCTCGGGCTTCACTTCTTCAATCCCGCGCAGGTGATGCCGTTGCTCGAGGTGGTGCGGGCGGAGGCGACGAGCGACGAGGCCTACGAGCTCGGCTTCGAGCTCGGCCGCCGGCTCGACAAGACGACGGTCGCCGCGGGCGACAACCGGGGGTTCATAGTCAACCGACTGCTCGTCCCCTACCTGCTCGACGCGATGCGCGTCTACGAGCAGGGGGTCGGCTCGATCGAGGACATCGACCGGGGGATGGTGGCCGGGGCCAGCCATCCGATGGGGCCGCTGACGCTGTCGGACTTCGTCGGCCTCGACACGCTGGCCTCGATCGGCGACGTGATGGTCGACGCCTACGGAGAGGATCGGTTCGCCCAGCCGGACGTCCTGCGCAAGCTGGTCGCGGCCGGCCACTACGGTCGCAAGTCGGGCCGCGGCTTCTATGACTACTCGGGTGACGAACCGGTCCCGGTCGACCCCTGAGTAGCCGCGACACGCGGGGACTCCGAGACAGCTTCACGACTGAGACGCGCTCCGCCGGGTATCCGGCTACTCTCGGCCGAGAATGAACGACGTCCGTAGAGATCCCGAGGCGACGGTTGAGGCGGCCGTCGTCGATCCCGGATACGCGCTCGCCGAGCGGGTGCGGGCGGCGAGCTTCAGGGTCGCGCGGCGCGGCTACGATCGCGACGAGGTCGACACGTTCCTCGCCTGGCTCGCGGACGAGCTCCGCTCGGCCGAGGTCGGCGGCGCCGGCGCTGACGTCGACCCCGACGCGGTCCGGCGCGAGCTCGAGCGGGTTGGGGAGTCGACCGCCGCGATCCTGCGCGCGGCCGAGCAGACCGCGCGCGAGCTGCGCGGCGCTGCGAAGCGCGATGCCGACCACCAGCTCTCCTCCGCCCGCGAGGAGGCCGAGAGCGTCCGAACGCAGGCCGAGGAGTTTGCCTCCACGACCCGCGAGCAGGCCGCGGAGGAGGCGAGGAGGGTTCGCCTCGAGTCCGAGCAGCGAGCGACGGAGTCGGTGCGCGAGGCCGAGGAGCGGGCCGAGTCGGTCATCGGGGACGCGATCGAGCGGCGGCGGCTGCTGATCGCCCGCGTCGACGAGCTCGCCGAGCGCCGCGACGCGATCCTCGCCGAGGTCACCCGCCTCGCCGACGAGCTGCGGGCGATCGGCGAGGCGGAGATCGAGGAGGGCGACGCGGGGCCCGAGGCGGAGATCGAGGAGGGCGACGAGGAGGCTGCGGCCCTCGAGGAGGGCGACGAGGGGGCCGCGGCCCTCGAGGAGCAGGCCGAGCCCGCACTCGAGGAGGGCGAGGAGGCGGAGGAGGAGGTGCCGGCGCCGCCCGCGCTGCTCGTCGATCCCGAACCGGAGACCGAGGAGGGCGACGAGGCGATCCTCGAGCCCGGCATCTCCGATGAGGCGACCCAGGAGTTCGCGACCTACCGCGACGCGGAGTCCGAGCCGGACTCCGAACGCCGTTAGGCCCCGAGCCGAGGGGCTTCCTAGACTTTTCGCCGATGAGCGAGACCCGCCAGCGGTCGGGGCTCGCCGGCGCGCTCGAGGCGGCGCTCGCCGGCGGTCCCGAGCGCCATCACGCCAAGACCTCGGAGCAGGGCAAGCTGCCGGTCCGCGAGCGGGTCGCGCGGCTCGTCGACCCAGCCTCGCTCGCCGAGGAGGCGCTGCTCGCGAACTGGGAGCAGGAGGGACTCGGCGCCGACGGCGTCGTCACCGGGTTGGCGAGGGTGGGCGGGCGTCCCGTGGCGCTGATGGCCAACGACCCAACCGTGAAGGCCGGCTCCTGGGGGCCGAAGACGGTCGAGAAGATCCTTCGGATCCAGGAGCGGGCGCTCGGTCTCGAGGTTCCGATGATCTACCTGGTCGACTCGGCCGGGGCGCGGATCACCGATCAGGTGCGGATGTTCCCCGGGCGCCGCGGCGCGGGACGGATCTTCCGCAACGAGGTCGCGCTCTCGGGCCGGGTCCCGCAAGTCTGCCTGCTGTTCGGGCCCTCGGCCGCGGGTGGCGCCTACATCCCCGCCTTCTGCGACGTGGTCATCATGCGCGACGGCAACGCGTCGATGTATCTCGGATCGCCGCGGATGGCGGAGATGGTGATCGGCGAGCGGGTAACCCTCGAGGAGATGGGCGGGGCGAGGATGCACACCGCGGTCTCCGGCTGCGGGCACTTCCTGGTCGAAAGCGACGCCGAGGCGATCGACCACGCCCGCCGCTACCTCTCCTACATGCCGGGGAGCTGGCGCGAGACGCCGCCGGCGGCCCCGCCGGCGGCCCCCGCCGCGGAGCGGACGGTGGCCGAGATCGTGCCCGACGACGAGAAGACCGCGTTCGACGTCCGCGACCTCGTCGCGGCGCTCGTCGACGCCGACAGCTTTCTCGAGGTGCAGGCCCGCTGGGCGCGCGAGCTCGTCACCGGCTACGGCCGCATCGACGGGCGCGCCGTCGGCATCGTCGCCAACCAGCCGAAGTTCAAGGGCGGGGTGTTGTTCGTCGACTCGGCCGACAAGGCGGCGCGGTTCATCTGGACCTGCAACGCGTTCAACGTCCCGCTCCTGTTCCTGGCCGACGTGCCGGGGTTCATGATCGGCACCGAGGTCGAGCGGCAGGGGATCATCCGCCACGGCGCGAAGATGATCTCGGCGGTCGCCGAGGCCACCGTGCCGAAGCTGTCGGTGGTCGTCCGCAAGGCCTACGGCGCGGGCCTCTACGCGATGGCCGGGCCGGCATTCGACCCCGACTGCTGCATCGCGCTGCCGGGAGCACAGGTGGCGGTGATGGGACCGGAGGCGGCGATCAACGCGGTCTTCTTCAATCAGATCCAGGCGATCGAGGACGAGGGCGAGCGGGCGGAGTTCATCGAACGCAAGCGCGCCGAATACGCGGCCGACATCGACATCCTCCACCTCGCCTCGGAGCTCGTCGCCGACGCGGTCGTCGAGCCCGACCACCTCCGCGACGAGCTGATCCGCCGCTTCGCGCTCGCCGACTCCAAGGACCGGCGCTTCACCGAGCGACGCAACCCGATTACCCCGGCTTAGGGATCCTCCACTACCGTTTTCCCCGTGGCCGCGAAGGTCCGGATTCCCGTCCAGGCGGCGTGCGCATGCGTGGCCGCCCTCGCCCTGATCCTCCTCTTCGCCTACGCGGTCCCGCTTGCCGAGCGCGCCGACGCGACCGCGCTCAACGGCCTCATGACCCTCCGCGGGCCGCGAATCACCCCCATCCTCCAGTTCTTCGCCCACAGCGCCGACCCGCTGCCGGGCGCGGCAATGCTCGCCGCGATCGTCGTCCTCGGCCTCGGGGCCGGGCGCTGGCGCGAGGCGCTCGCCGGAGCGGCGCTCGTCGGGGGCGCGACGCTCACCACCGAGGTCCTGAAGGTGCTGCTCGCGCACCAGCGGCTCGACCCGGCGCTCACGGCGCACCAGCTCGGCGCCCCCGCGTTCCCGAGCGGGCACGCGACGGGGGCGATGGCGCTGGCGTTGGCCGCGGTGCTGGTCGCCGCCCCGCGGCTGCGTC
>JBKPNB010000294.1:0-16414 GCA_046732395.1 Actinomycetota bacterium
CGCCCGCCGCGCGCTGGTTGCCGCCGCGGCGGTGCTGGTGGTCGCCGGGGTCTCCGCCGCCGCGGTATGGGGCCTGCACCAGGTCTACTTCCTGGGAAGCGACTCGGCCGGCCGGCTCGCGCTCTACCGCGGGCTTCCCTACGAGCTGCCGCTCGGGCTCAAGCTCTACTCGGAGCAGTACGCCGCACCGGTCCAGGTCGCGAACCTGCCCGCCAACGAGCGCTCGAGCGCGACCAACCACGAACTCCGCTCGAAGGCCGACGCCACCAGCCTCGTCAGGCACCTGACCGCCGTCGCCAGGCCGCCGAAGCTTCCGGCGCCACTCCCGGTCTTGCCGAAGCCGAAGCCGAAGCCGAACCAGGGCAATGCCGCAAAGCAGCCCCAGACCAGCAAGCAGCAAGCAGCAAGCAGCAAGCAGGCGACCACCACGAGCGCCACCAAGACGCCGAGCGCCGGCGGTGGTGGAGCGGCGGGCGGGGGGAAGTGAGCGCCCGCAACCGCGAGCTCCTTGCGCTGTTGCCGGTGGCGCTCCTCGTCACCGCCGGGTTCACCGCCGTCTTCATCGTCGGACACAGCCACATCGGGAACATCAGCCTGATCTACGGCGGCTACTTCCTCGCCGTCTGCGTCGCCGTCCACCTCTTCCTGCGGATCAGGGTCCCGCATGCTGATCCATACCTGTTCCCGCTCTGCGCCCTGCTGGCCGCAGTCGGGCTCGTGGTCCTGTTCCGGATCAACGACACCCTGGCGCTCAAGCAGGCCTCGATCTTCGTCGCCGGCGCGGTGCTGCTCGCGCTCACCGTCGTCTTCGTCCGCGACTACCGGGCGCTCGAGCGCTACCGCTACCTGATCGCGACGGCCGGGATCCTGCTCCTGCTCGCCCCCCGGCTGCCCGGGATCGGGACGCAGGTGAACGGTGCCTACCTGGGGATCAAGGCCGGCCCGCTCTCGTTTCAGCCGGCCGAGGTGGCGAAGATCTGCATCGTCATCTTCCTCGCCAGCTATCTCCACGAGCACCGGGAGATGTTCACGGTCGGCGCGCGGAGGATCGTCGGGGTCACCGTCCCGGCCCTGCGGCACGTCGGGCCGGTGCTCGTGGTCTGGGGGGCGGCGATGCTGATGCTGGTCCTGATCCGCGACCTCGGCAGCTCGCTGATGTTCTTCGGCGCCTTCCTCGCGGTCCTCTACGTGGCGACGAACCGGCTCAGCTACGTCGTCGTCGGCGGGCTCTTGTTCCTGGTCGGCTCGGCGCTGCTCGCCTCGCACGTCCCCCACGTCCACGATCGGGTCGAGATCTGGCTGCACCCGTTCGCCAAGCACTCCCCGTTCGGCGCGGGGCAGATTCAGCAGTCGCTGTTCGCGCAGGCCGACGGAGGCCTGTTCGGCCAGGGACTCGGCGAATCGCTGCTGAAGCTGACCGGCCCGTTCGCGCCGCACTGCACGCAGCCGTTCCCGGACTGCGGGAGCATCCTGCCCGCCCCGCACACCGACGAGATCTACGCCGTCATCGTCTCCGAGCTCGGGCTGTTCGGCGGGGTCGCGCTGGTCGCCGTCTACGCGCTGGTCGGGGCCCGCGGATTCAAGATCGCGGTGATGGCGCGGGATGGCTTCTCGAAGCTGCTCGCCGCCGGGCTCACCGCAGTGTTCGTCCTCCAGGCGTTCGTGATCATCGGCGGCGTCATCAAGCTGATCCCGCTGACCGGCGTCACGCTGCCGTTCGTCAGCTACGGCGGGAGCTCGGTGATCGCGAACATGATCCTGATCGCGCTGCTGCTGTTGATCTCCGACCGCGCGCGCCGTCCCGAGCCGGAGACGGGGCCGGTCGATCCGGTGGTGGGTGGTCCATGAACAGGCCGATCGTCCGCCTCTACGCGTTCCTGCTGCTGCTGCTCGCGCTGTTGGTCTGGAAGACGTCGGAGTGGAGCGTGTTCGACGCCCAGGCGCTCCAGGACAACCCCCTCAACCACCGGCCGCTGATCGAGGCCCAGCGGGTCCACCGGGGGACGATCGAGACCGCGGACGGCGTCACGGTCGCCGACAGCTCGCCGGTCGGCGGCGGGGCCAACCCGATCTACGAGCGCCACTATCCGACCGGATCGCTGTTCGGCAACCCGGTCGGCTACGCCTTCCCGACCACCGGCGACCGCGGCATCGAGCGCTCGGAGAACAACGCGCTGATCGGCAAGGAGAACGAGTTCTCGTCGATCATCGACCAGCTCCGCGGCTCGACGCAGGAGGGCGACAACATCACCCTCACGCTCAACGCGCAGGCGCAACGGGTCGCGACCGACGCGCTCAACTCGGAGATCCAGAGCACCGCGGGGGCATCGGGCTTCGGGGGGTCGGTGGTCGCGCTCGACCCGCGCACCGGCGCGGTCGAGGTGATGGCCTCGGTGCCCGGCTACGACCCGAACGCGGTCAAGGACCCCGCGACCTTCAAGCGGCTCAACAAGCAGGGCCCGAGCTCGGGTCAGCCGAGCCCGATCTTCAACCGCGCGACCCAGTCGAGCTATCCGCCGGGCTCGACGATGAAGGTGGTCACCGCAGCCGCCGCCCTCGACTCCGGCAAGTTCACCCCGAACACGGTGCTGAGCGGCCACTCGCCGCAGATCATCGGCGGCGCGCCGCTCTCGAACGCGGGGGGCGAGGAGTTCGGGGATATCGACATGACCACCGCGCTGACCCACTCGGTCAACACCTACTTCGCCCAGGTCGGGGAGCAGATCGGAACCCAGACCATGTTCAAGTACATGACCCGGTTCGGGTTCAACGCCGACCCGCAGCTCGACTACCCCGGCGACGAGATGCTGCCGAGCGGGGTCTACGCGCCGAACGGCACTCTCGAGGGGCCGAACGCGCCGATCGACATCGGCCGGGTGGCGATCGGGCAGGCGAACCTGACGGTGACGCCGATGCAGATGGCCGAGGTGGCGGCGGCGGTCGCGAACAACGGCGTCCTCGAGAAGCCGAGCTTCGTCGCGCGCGTCACCGACCCCGACGGGCGCACGATCCGCTCGCTGAGCCCGACCGCGCAGTCGACGGTGATGACCTCGAAGACCGCCTCCGAGCTGACGACGATGATGACCCACGTCACCCAGGAGGGCACGGCCGTCGGCCTCACGGTCGCCGGCGGGATCACCTTCGCCGGCAAGACCGGGACGGCCGAGATCGGCGACCCGGCGAACGGGATCAACCAGCCGTGGTTCATCGCCTTCGCGCCCGCCGAGGACCCGCGTGTCGCGGTGGCGGCGACGATCGAGCGCTGCCAGGGCTGCTTCGGCGCCGAGGTCGCCGGGCCGGTGGCGACGCGGGTGATGGACACCCTGCTGGCCCAGGGTGGTGGGTGAGGGTGGCGCCCCTGGCCAGCGACACCCTGGTCGCCGGCCGCTACCGGCTGCTCCACAGGCTCGGGGCTGGCGGAATGGCCGACGTCTGGGCCGCCGACGACCAGATGCTCGACCGCCGGGTGGCCCTGAAGTTCCTGCTGCCGCGCTACTCCGAGGACCAGCAGTTCGTCGAGCGGTTCCGCCGCGAGGCCGCCGCCGCGGCCGGGCTCCAGCATCCGAACGTGGTCGGCGTCTTCGACCGCGGCGAGCACGACGGGGTTCCGTTCATCGCGATGGAGTACGTCCAGGGGGCCTCGCTGAAGGACCTGATCGACCGCGGGCTGACGGTCGCGGAGGCGGTCGAGATCATCCGCCAGGTCCTCGCCGGGGCCCGCTTCGCGCACTCGAAGGGGATCATCCACCGCGACCTCAAGCCCCAGAACGTCCTCGTCGACGCCGAGGGCCGCGCCCGGGTCGCGGACTTCGGAATCGCCCGCGCCGGGGCCTCCGAGATCACCCAGACGGGGTCGGTGCTCGGCACCGCCCAGTACCTCTCGCCCGAGCAGGCGCAGGGGCTGCCGGTGACCGCCGCCTCGGACCTCTACTCGGTGGGGGTGATGCTGTACGAGGCGCTCACCCGCCGCGTCCCGTTCGACGCCGACACGCCGGTCGCCGTCGCGCTCAAGCAGGTCTCCGAGCAGGCGCCGCCGCCGAGCAAGCTCAACCCCCGGGTTCCGCCCGCCCTCGACGCGGTGGTCCTGAAGGCGCTCGCCAAGGACCCGGGCAACCGCTTTGCCTCGGCCGAGGAGTTCCTGGCCGCCCTCGACGCGGCCGAGGCCGATCCCACGAGCCGCTCGGTGATGGGCACCGCGGCGTACGCGGCGGTGGCCGCCGGGGCCACCGCCGGAGCGGCCGCCACCACCGACGGGACGGCACCCCCCGGCACCGAGGCGCCGCCCGAGGCGGAGCCCGGAGGCTTCTGGACGCGCAACCGCCTGATCCTCGCCGGCCTGATCGTCGCGGCGCTCCTCGCCGGGGGGGCGCTGGCCTATTTCCTGACCCGGGGGAGCCCGCCGAGCCGGGTCCCGGTCCCGACCGTGATCGGCGAGCTCCAGCAGCACGCGGCTCGCAAGCTCAAGCACAGGGGGTTCCACGTGTCCGCCGCCCTGGCACCGAACCCGAAGCCCCCAGGGACCGTTCTCGAGCAGGAGCCGAGCCCGGGCAGCGTCGTCGACGAGGGGGCGACGGTCAACCTCTCGGTCTCGAGCGGCCCCGGCCTCGGCACCGTGCCGAAGGTCGTCGGCAAGCCGGTCGCCGACGCGATCAAGCTGCTCCGCACGAAGGGGTTCAAGGCGCGGGTGACCCACCGGTTCTCCGACCACGCGAAGGGCGACGTGATCGCGCAGGACCCGGGTGCGGGGTCGCGCGAGTCGCGGGGGTCGAGCGTCGACGTGACGGTCTCGAAGGGGCGCAACCTGGTCACCGTGCCAGCCGTCGTCGGCGAGCAGCAGGGGGACGCGGAGACGGCGATCCGCGAAGCCGGGCTGCGGCCGAAGCCGGTGACGATGAACGCCGACCAGCCCGACGGCCAGGTGATCAACGTTGATCCGGGCGCGGGCTCGTCGGTCGACCGCGGCAGCGTGGTGACGATCACGGTCTCGAACGGGGCGGGGTCGCTGGTGGTCCCGAACGTGATCGGCGAGCTCGAGGCAGATGCGCAGAGCACCCTCCGCGCGAACGGGGCCCGCAACATCAACGTCCTGTCGCGGACCACGACCACTGGGTCCGAGGACGGGCGCGTCATCGACCAGGCGCCGTCGGCGGGCACCCGGCTCCGGAGCGCCGACACGGTCACGATCTTCGTCGGGAAGTTCAAGCAGCCCACCACGACCACGACCACGACCACGCCCTCCACGACCACGACCACGACCACGCCGACGACGACCACCACGCCGACAACTCCGTGAGTAGGGCGACTTCCGCAATGAAACGCCGCACCCGGATACGGCCCATGACCGGCGCTGGATCGCCGCCCGTGTCCTCGCCAATAGGTTCACCTATTGGCTTCGGCCACGTGCGGCGCCCAGCTTGGTCCTGGACCGTCCCGGGCGCGCCGTCATTGCGAAAGGCGCCCTAGCAGATGCGGATCGCGGTCCTACGCGGCGGGCGCTCGAGCGAGCACGAGGTCTCGCTGCGCTCCGGCGAGTCGGTCGGCGCCGGGCTGCGCGAGGCCGGGCACGAGGTGGTGGACGTCGTGATCGAGCGCGACGGGCGCTGGCGCGCGGACGGCGAGGAGGTCGAGCTGCGGGCGGCCAGCGGGCTGCTTGGCTGCGACGCGGCGTTCCCGGTCCTGCACGGGCCGTTCGGCGAGGACGGGACGATCCAGGGTCTCCTCGAGTGCCTCGACGTGCCCTACGTCGGCCCCGGGGTGCTGGCGGCGGCGCTGACGATCGACAAGCTGACCTTCAAGCGGCTCCTCGCCTTCCACGGGATCCCGCAGGTCGAGTTCTGCGAGGCCGGCGAGGACGCCTGGCGCGAGCATGTCGCGGCGATGCCCAGGCCGCTGTGGGTGAAGCCGTCTCGGCTCGGGTCGAGCGTCGGAATCACCAAGGTCTCGAGCCCCGAGGCCGAGCTCGACGAGGCGATCGCGCTCGCCGCCCGCCACGACCCGCGGGTGATCGTCGAGGCCGACGGCGGCGGGCGGGAGGTCGAATGCTCGGTGATCGGCAACGCCGAGCCCGAGACCTCGCTTCCCGGAGAGATCCTCCCCCACGCCGACTGGTACGACTACGAGGCGAAGTACAGCGAGGGCGGGATGGACCTGTTCGTCCCGGCGCCGATCGGCGACGAGGCTGTGGCCCGCGTCCGCGAGCTCGCGGCGCGGATCTACGTTGCCGCCGGCTGCACCGGCCTCGCCCGCTGCGACTTCTTCGTCCGCGAGGGCGGCGAGGTGCTGGTCAACGAGCTCAACACGATCCCCGGCTTCACCTCGACCAGCGTCTTCGCCAAGCTCTTCGAGGCGAGCGGCATCGCCTACCCGACGCTGTGCGACCGCCTCGTCGCCCTCGCGCTCGAGCGCCACGAGACCGAACGCGGCTACCGCTTCTAGGACGTCAGCTTGACGCTGTTGATCTCGACCGAGTAGCTCCCGGGAGTCCCGGCGAGGCTCGTGATCCAGATCAGGTAGTAGCGCGAGGATGACGCCTGGCTGAGCGCGATCGACTGCGTCGTGTTGTTGATGTCGGTCGAGGCCTCGAGCTGCGTCCAGCCGGCCGGGGGTGCGGACTCTGGCGGCCCCGATGACGCGCCGTATATCGTCGCCGCCCACCCGCTGTGAGGAGTGTCGATCGTCATCGTCCGCGCTGGAACCGCCTTGCCGAGGTCCAGGATCAGGCCCACCCCGGATTTACCCGAGTCCTTGACGGCCGGGCCGGCGTCGTAGGTCTCGGTGCTCCACGAGGTCGACGGGTCGCCGTCGACGACGTTCGGCGCGTCGAAATTGTGTTCGCCGCCGGTGCCCTCCGGGTCGAAGGCCATGGCGCGCTGGATGTGGATCGGGGCGCCGCTAGGCACGCCGCCGCCTCCGCCGCTACCGCCGTTGCCGGCGGTGTGACCGCCGCCGCCGGTGAGCGCGGCGACGATCAGCGCCGCCGCCGTCGCCGCCAGGACCAGGAGGATGCCGGCGATCGACACCCGCCGGCTCGGCAGGAGCCTGCGGCGCTCGGCGGGCACCGACTCGAGCACGTTCGTCGCCTCGCCGCTCGCGCTCCCCGACCGCGCGACCTCGACCTCGAGCGCCGCCTCGAGCTCGGCGAGCATCTCGTTCATGTTCCGGTAGCGCTTGGCGGGGTCCTTGCTGGTCGCGTTCTCGACCACCCGGGCGAGCGCCGCCGAGGCGTCGCGGCGGTGGGCCTGGGTGTCGGGCATCGGCTCGTTGACGTGCTTCATCGCCACCCCGACCACCGTCTCCGCCTTGAACGGGGGTTCGCCGGTGAGCATCTCGTAGAGCAGCACGCCGAGCGAATAGATGTCGGAGCGGGCGTCGACGTCGTGGCCCATCGCCTGCTCGGGCGAGACGTAGTCGGTGGTCCCGAGCACCCGGCCGGTCTTCGTCAGCCCGTCCGACTCCAGCGAGCGGGCGATGCCGAAGTCGGTCACCTTCGCCCTGCCCTCGGCGTCGATGAGGACGTTCTGGGGCTTCACGTCGCGGTGGATCAGCTTCTGCGCGTGCGCCGCGGCGAGCCCGCGGCCGATCTCGATCGCGTAGGCGGCCGCCTCGTCGAGCGGGAGCAGGCCGACGCTGTCGATCCTCGCCTTTAACGTCTCCCCGGGGACGTACTCGAAGACGATGTAGGGGTAGCCGCCGTCCTCGCCGGCGTCGATGACGGCGACGACGTTGGGGTGGGAAAGCTGGGCGACGGCGCGCGCCTCGCGGCGGAAGCGCTCGAGCTGATCGGGCTGGTCGGAGATCTCCCGGTGCAGGACCTTTACCGCGACCCAGCGCTCGAGCGTCTCGTCGCGGGCGAGATAGACGGTCGACATCCCGCCGCTGCCGAGCTTCGACTCGAGCCGGTAGCGGCCCGAGAGGATGGTGCCGACCAGGCCAGTCCGAAGGATGGAGCTCGTCTCATCGGCCATCGCTCGTCTATTTTCGACAACTGCGCCAGAACCCGGCGCGGGGCTCCCGCCTGGGCGGCCGGATGCAGCCCCTGGGCTACCCGGCGATGCCCTCCGAACGGCGCACCAGCTCGACCAGCTCTGGGCCCGCTGCCTCGGGCGTGCCGGCGTCAAACGGCGGCTCGGGGTCGTACTCGATCCCGAGCTGGATTGCCTGCGCAACCTCGGGGCCGGCGATCCGGGCGGCGAGCGTGAGCGCCATGTCGATCCCGGCCGAGACCCCGGCGGCGGTCATCAGCTTCCCGTCCTCGACGACCCGTTCCCGCACCGCGACCGCGCCGAGCGCGCGCAGGCGGTCGAGGTAGGCCCAGTGCGTGGTCGCTCGCTTCCCGGCGAGGATGCCGGCGGCGCCGAGGACGAGCGCCCCGGTGCATACCGAGGTCGTCCAGGTCGAGCCCTGGTGCGCACCCCGCACCCACTCGAGCACCTCATCGTTTTCGAGCAGCGGCCGGTTCCCCTCGCCACCGGGGATCACGAGGATGTCGGGGTCGCTGACCTCATAGAGGGCCCGGTCGGCGCTGAGGCCGAGCGCCCCGGTGTCGGCGCGGACCAGGCCGCGCTCGGGCGCGACGAAGTGGAGCTCGGCGTCCTCAAGGCGGGAGAGAACCTCATAGGGGCCGATCGCGTCGAGCGCCGTCAGCCGGTCGAAGATCAGGATCGCGATCCGCACCGGACTCAGCCCCGGACGAGCGCGCCGGTGTCCCCGGTCGCGCGGCCGATTCGCTTCGCGGCCGGGTAGCGGCCGCGGAGGAGCTCGAGCGCCGCGCCCTCGTCGCCGGCGGCGACGACGCAGCAGAACCCGCACCCCATGTTGAAGACCTCGTCCATCTCGACGTCCGAGACCGCCCCCCGCTCGCGGATCTCGTCGAAGACCGGCGGCACCGCCAGCGGGTCGTCGATCTCGAAGCCGACGCGGTCGCCGAGGCGCAGCAAATTGGCGAGACCGCCGCCCGTGATGTGGGCCAGCCCGCGGACCTCGATGGGCGATCGAAGCAGCTCGAGAGCGACCTGCACGTAGATCTCGGTCGGCTCGAGCAGGATCTCGCCGAGCGAGCGCCCGACGAGCTCGTGGTCGAGAGAGAGATCGGCGAGCGCCCGGCGGGCGAGGGTGTAGCCGTTCGAATGAAGCCCCGAGGAGGGCAGCCCGATCACCGGGTCGCCGGGCTCGATCCCCGCGCCGGTGACGATCGCGTCGAGGGCGACGGTGCCGATACAGGTCCCGCCGAGCTCGAGGCCGGTTACGATCTCGCCGACCTGCGCGACCTCGCCGCCGGTGATCTCGAGCCCGGCGAGCGCGGCGCCGCGGGCGAGCCCGCGCCCGAGCTCCTCGAAGACACCCGGATCGGCCTCGCCGCAGAGAACGAAGTCGAGCATCGCGAGCGGCTCGGCGCCGACGCAGACGACGTCGTTGGCGTTCATCGCGACGCAATCGATCCCGATCGTGTCGAACCGCCCGAGCTGCTCGGCGACGAGCATCTTCGTCCCCACTGTGTCGGTCGACATCGCGAGCCCGGTGCGTTCGTCGAGGCGGACCACGCTCGCGTAGTGGCCCGGCAGGTCAACCGCACGCGACGGGCGGTCGAGGCGAGTCTGCCCGAGGGCGGCGACGAGCGCGGCGACCGCGGCGTCGCCGGCGGCCTGGTCGACCCCCGCTGCCGCGTAGGCGTCAGTCATCACTGGGATTCAAGCGCACGTCGATGTCGACGATCGTTTGTGCTTGAACGTAGCGGGTAGGGCCGGGGGTAAATGCCAACGCCGCCGGCGGCTAGCCGGCGGAAGGAGGGAAGATGGAAGCTGCTCGAACCGAAGCTGCTCGAACCGCCGCCCAACGCGATCCGACGGCCGGGGACAGCGCCGTCGCGAATGCCGCTCTCCAGGAAATCGCGAAGCAGGGATGGAGGCCTGCCGACCCGGCTCCACTCGGCCTCGCGGGGTTCGCGCTGACCACGTTCGTGCTCAGCATGTTCAACGCCGACCTCGTCGGTCGCTCCGGCGAGCCGGTGGTGCTCGGCCTCGCGCTCGCCTACGGAGGGATCGCGCAGCTCCTCGCCGGGATGTGGGAGTTTCGCAACGGCAACACCTTTGGAGCCGTCGCGTTCAGCTCGTTCGGCGCGTTCTGGATCTCCTACTGGCTTCTGGTGACATTCGGTGTCCCAGAGCTCTCGGCTGCGCATGCTGGGGACGACGTGGGCCTCTACCTGTGGGCCTGGGGGATCTTCACCAGCTACATGTTCATCGCCTCGTTGCGGACCACCGCGGCGGTCGCGCTTGTGTTCCTGCTCCTGGCGACGACCTTCATCCTGCTCGGGATCGGCAACTCCGGCGCCGATGACACGATCGTCAAGTGGGGCGGCTACCTGGGGATCGCCACGGCGGTCGCGGCCTGGTACGCGTCGTTCGCCGCGGTCACCAACTCGACCTTCGGCAAGACCGTCCTGCCGGTGGTGCCGTTGCGACGCTGACGCTCCGGTGCTGACAGGCGCGCAGACGGGTAGGAAGCGCAGACGGGTAGGAAGAACTGATAACACCGGTCCGGTCGGAGGCTCGGCCTCCGACCGGATCCTGTGCACGGAGGTGAGAGGAGAGACATGGCCACCGAGACCATCACCGCCGAGAGCGTCGAGCGCGATCTCGCCGAGCTGCTCGAGGTCGAGCACTTCGATCCGCCGGAGGAGTTCGCGCGCCAGGCGAACATCGCCGATCGGTCGGTCTACGAGGAGGCTGAGCGCGACTTCCAGGCCTTCTGGCTGAAGCAGGCGAAAGAGCTCCTCGACTGGGAGACCGAGCCAACCAAGGCGCTCGACGATTCGAACCCGCCCTTCTACAAGTGGTTCGAGGGCGGGACGCTGAACGCCTCCTACAACTGCCTCGATCGCCATGTCGAGGCCGGCCGCGGCGACCGGGTCGCCTACCACTGGCGCGGCGAGGAGGGTGAGGAGCGCGAAGTCACCTACGCCGACCTACACCGCGACGTCCAGCGCCTCGCCAACGCGCTCAAGGACCGCGGCATCGGCAAGGGCGACGTCGTCGGCATCTACCTGCCGATGATCCCCGAGGTGATCATCTCGATGCTCGCCTGCGCCCGGATCGGGGCGCCGCACAACGTGGTCTTCGGCGGCTTCAGCGCGGAGGCGGTGAAGGAGCGGATGGAGTTCTCGGAGGCGAAGGCGTTGATCACCGCCGACGAGGCGCGTCGCGCCGGCAAGACGACGCCGGTGAAGTCGAACGTCGACGAGGTGATGGGCGACGTGGCGTCGCTGGAGACGATCGTGGTCATCCGCAACACGGGTGGCGATTGCCCGATGACGGAGGGCCGGGACGTCTGGTACCACGAGGCGCTCGAGTCGGCCGCAGACGAGTGTCCGCCTGAAGCTCTGGACGCCGAGCACCCGCTGTACATCCTCTACACGTCGGGCTCGACGGCGAAGCCGAAGGGCGTCCTCCACACCACCGGTGGATACCTGGCGGGAGTCGCCTGGACGCACCGCTACGTCTTCGACCTGAAGCCCGACTCGGACGTCTACTGGTGCGCGGCCGACGTCGGCTGGGTGACCGGTCACAGCTACATCGTCTACGGGCCGCTCGCCAACGGGGCCACGTCGGTGATGTGGGAAGGGGCTCCCAACTATCCCGACAAGGACATCTGGTGGGAGATCGTCGAGCGTTACGGGGCGACGATCCTCTACTGCGCCCCGACCGCGATCCGCGCCCACGTCAAGTGGGGGCCCGAGTACGCCGGAAAGCACGACCTGTCCTCGCTGCGGCTGCTCGGGACCGTCGGCGAGCCGATCAACCCGAAGGCGTGGCTCTGGTACCACAAGGTGATCGGCGGCGAGCGCTGCCCGATCGTCGACACCTGGTGGCAGACCGAGACCGGAAACATCCTGATCTCGCCGCTCCCGGGGATCACCGCTACCAAGCCGGGTTCGGCCACCTTCGCGCTGCCCGGGATCGAGGCCGCTGTCGTCGACGAGAACGGGGATGAGGTCGACGTTGACACCCAGGGGCTCCTGGTCCTCAAGCGACCGTGGCCGGGGATGCTGCGGACGCTCTACAGGGAGGACGACCGCTTCGTCGAGACCTATTACGAGCGGTTCGGGCGCGAGACGTATCTCGTCGGCGACGCCGCCCGCAAGGACTCCGACGGCTATTTCTGGCTCCTCGGCAGGGTGGACGACGTCGTCAACGTCTCCGGGCACCGGATGTCGACGGCCGAGGTCGAGTCGGCGGTGGTCTCACACGCCAAGGTCGCGGAGTGCGCGGTCATCGGGCAGACTGACGAGCACACCGGTCAGTCGATCTGCGCCTTCGTCACCCTGGAGGGGGACCTCGAGGGCTCCGATGAGCTCCAGGGCGAGATTCGCGAGCACGTCTCGGTGCGGATCGGCAAGCTCGCCCGCCCGAAGCGGGTGATCTGGGCGAACGAGCTCCCGAAGACGCGCTCGGGGAAGATCATGCGCCGTCTGCTCCGCGACATCGCCGAGGGGCGCGCGCTCGGCGACGTCACCACCCTCGCCGATCCGGCCGTGATGGAGAAGCTCGAGGAGAAGATCGCCGAGCACGAGGGCGAGGAGTAGCGGGCAGCAGGCAGCGAGCAGGCCGGAGCCGCATAGCTGCTAGCTGCTGGCTGCTCGCTTGAGCCGCCCCACGACTAGGGCCGCCAGCCCGACCCGGTAGACGGCGTACGGCCACAGCGCGCGGCCGCCTTCGACGAGCTCGATCAGCCGCTGCGAGGCAAGCGTCGAGGCGAACGAGGCGACGATCCCGACGGCGATCGCCCGCCGCAGACCGGGATCGACGCCGCGGCGCCGGAGCCGAGCGCCCTTCAGCGCCGCCGCGCCGACGATCACCGGGAGCGCGACCGTCCGCGACAGCAGGTTCGCCTGCTCGCGGGTGAAGCAGCGGGCCCGGGCCGCCGCCAGCGTCGCCCCGTTGCGCGAGATCCCGGGGAGCAGCGCCGTCGCCTGGGCGATCCCGAGCGCGAGGCCGTCGATCGCCTGCGCCGTCCCGGGACCGCGCAGCTGCGGTCGGTGATCGGCGAACACCATCGCCAGCGACCCAGCGATGAGCCCCGCGGCGGTCGCCCGCGGGCCGCCGAGCCGCCGCTCGATCGGGCGCTCGAAGCAATAGCCGACGATCGCCGGCGGGACGAACGAGAGGCCGACGACAAACGCGCGCCGGCGGTCGAAAGCCAGGAGCTCGTCAGCGATCCGGCGGCGCTGACCGACGAGCAGGGCCCCGGCGGCACCGGCGTGGACCGCAACCTCGAAGCTCTTCCGGGCCTCGGGGTCGATCCCTTCCCAGCGCCAGCCCGCGAGCCACGGCACCAGTGAGAGGTGCGCCGAGCTCGAAACCGGAAGGAGCTCGGCCGGGCCCTGGACGACGCCGAGCGCAAACGCGCGGCGAGCATCTAGCGCTAGCTCGGCGGCGTCGCTTCCCAAGCGTTGCCGGCCCGCCGCCGGCGGATCAGGAGGTAGGCCGCCGCAACGACGATCACGGCCAGGACCGCGTAGTCGAGGTAGTGAAGGTGCGAGCGCCAGTCCTCCCAGTGGTTGCCGACCTCGCGGCCGACGATCGCCAGCATCAGCACCCAGGGGATCGAGCCGGCCGCGGTCAGCAGCGTGAACCGGCCGACCGGCATCCGGGCCACCCCCGCGGGCAGCGAGATGAAGGTGCGCACGATCGGAACCAGCCGCGCGAAGAACACCGTCGCCGAGCCGTAGCGCTGGAACCAACGATCGGCGCGCTCGAGCTGCGGCTGGCTGACGTGGAAGAGCCGGTTGCGCTCGAGCAGCTCGACCCGGCCGAGGTAGCCGACCCCCCAGGCGATCAGCGACCCGACGACGTTGCCGAGGACGCCGGCGATCACGATTCCCACCAGGGTCAGGTTCCCCTGCGAGACGCTGAAGCCGGCGAACAGCATGATCGCCTCGCTCGGGATCGGGATGCATGCGCTCTCCAGCGCCATCAGGATGAAGACGCCCCAGAGCCCGGTGGAGTTGATCAGGTCCGTCGCGGCATTGACGATCGGCTGGAGGACGTCGGCGGTCATGCGAGGCTCGGCGGGCGCGGCGGACGGCGCGGAGCGCCCAAGCTTATTGCCGCGGGCGCTGACCACCGCGGCCTGCTTCTACACTCGCAGGCATTCCATGAGGTGCTTTAGCACCGAAACAGGCGTGTCAGGCGGCGAAGCCGCCGCAAATGGTTGTGGCGCGCCTGCGTGACCCGGTCTACGGGCGGCGGATGCTCCAGTTCGGGGCCGACGCCCTGGTTGCGGCCGCGGCCTTCGCGCTCGCCTTCCGCCTCCGCTTCCTCGACACTCCGGGCGGCATCCCCGACCGCTACTGGACGATGCTCTGGGGCTCGGTCGCCTTCGTGGCGATCGGGAAGTCGCTGATCTTCGAGCTGCTCGGGCTGCACCGTGACTGGTGGCGCTACTTCCGCCTCCCCGAGCTATGGCCGCTGCTGCGCGGGGTGGCGATCGCCAGCGCCCTGCTGGTCGGCGTCTTCGTCCTTACCCGCCCCTACTCCTACGGCCTCCCGCGCTCGGTGATCGTCTTCGACTTCCTGCTCACCTTCATGTTCGCCGGCGGCGTCCGGCTCGCGGTCCGAATGGCCGCCGAGCGCCCGGAGCGGCAGGCCCGCGGCCGCCGGGTCCGGGGCGTGCTCGTCGTCGGCGCCGGCTCGGGCGGCCAGATGGTGGTCCGCGAACTGCAGCTCAACCCGAACCTCGGGGCTCGGGCGATCGGGTTCCTCGACGACGACCCGCGCAAGCGCGGGATGCGGGCGGCGGGGGTTGGCGTTCTCGGCTCGACCGACGAGATCGGCGAGATCCTCGACCGACGGTCGCCGGACGAGGTGGTGATCGCGATCCCCTCGGCGCCGGGCACGCTGCGAGCGAAGGTGGTGACCGCCTGCCGCGAGCGCGGCATCCCGGTCCGGACCCTGCCGACCGTCTTCGAGCTGCTCCGCGGCGGTGTCCAGCTCACCCGCCAGCTTCGCGAAGTCCGGGTCGAGGACGTCCTCGGGCGCGACCCGGTGGTGATGGAGCTCGACCGGGTCGGCGCTTACCTCGAGGACCGGATCGTCCTCGTCACCGGCGCCGGGGGGTCGATCGGGTCGGAGCTCTCGCGGCAGATCGCGCGGGTCCGCCCGCGCCTCCTGGTTCTCCTCGACCACGCCGAGGACAACCTGTTTGCGATCGCCCAGGAGATGGCCGAGCGCTGGCATTTCACCAGCTTCGAGTCGGTGCTCGGCGACTGCAAGGAGGGGGAGCGGATGCTGGAGGTCATGCAGCGCTTCAAGCCCGACGTGGTCTTCCATGCCGCCGCCTACAAGCACGTGCCGCTGATGGAGGAGAACCCGCTCGAGGCGATCCGCAACAACGCGATCGCCACCCGGGTGACGGCCGAGACCGCGGCGGTCGCCGGCAGCGCGCGGTTCGTCCTCGTCTCGACCGACAAGGCGGTCAATCCGCGGACGGTGATGGGAGCCTCGAAGGCGCTCGCAGAGTGGATCGTCGACGCCGCCGGACATCGCCACCCGCGGACACGTTTCGTGACCGTGCGGTTCGGCAACGTGCTCGCCTCGTCCGGGAGCGTGGTGCCGATCTTCCGCACCCAGATCGAGCGCGGCGGGCCGGTCACCGTCACCCACCCCGATATGACCCGCTACTTCATGACGATCCCGGAGGCGGTGCAGCTCGTGATCCAGGCCGGCGACCTCGGCGCCACCTCGGGCGAGGTGTTCGTGCTCGAGATGGGCGAGCCGGTGCGGATCCTCGACCTGGCGCGCAACATGATCCGCCTCGCCGGCTACGAGCCGGAGGTCGACATCGCGATCGAGCTGATCGGCCCCCGGCCCGGCGAGAAGCTGCGCGAGGAGCTGCTGGGGCATGACGAGCGCTCGCAGGCGACGACCGCCGAGCGGATCGTCCGCGCGGTCCGCCCGCGCCCGCTCGAACATGAGCGGATCGAGCGGGCCCTGACGAGGATCGAGGAGCTGATCGCGGTAGGCGACGAGGCTGGGCTCGCCGAACAGCTCATCGCCCTGGTCGGCACCGGCGCGGACGAGCTCACCGGCGCCCCCGGCGGCGCCGAGGGCGGGCTCGAGAACCTCCAGGCCTGATGCGCGACCGTGCGGCTGCGGAGGTACGCGGTATCCGCGGGAGGCGGGACTAAGATTCCGCCGCGAGCGGCGCTCGCCGCTCCGCTCCGCGCGCCCTCGCAGCCAACCCTATGCACCTGATCGATGGAATCGGGCCTGTCCTCGGCAGCATCAAGCTGGTCGACAAATATGGCCCGATCGTCGGGATCGTTGCCTTCGTCGGCCTGGCCGTCCTCGCCTTCCTCCTCTTCCTCCAGGCCCGCGACGTGCGCCGCCTGCGCGAGTGGGCCGGACGGGCGCCCGAG
>JBKPNB010000295.1:0-4933 GCA_046732395.1 Actinomycetota bacterium
CCCCTCGGTCTCCGCGAGCCCGGCGGCCTGGCGCCGCTGTAGCGACCGAACCCGTCCGGCTCCTAGCGACCCGCGGCGGCCGCCGCGCGCTCGCGCCGCTTCCGCTCGTGCGCGGCCGCCTTGAGCTCGTACTTGCGGAGCGTGGCGGCGGGATCGCGGCCGGCGTCGAGCCGCGGGGCGACGGCGCGGATCTCCGCCAGCAGCCGATCGGCGATGTCGGTTGGCGTCTCCTCCGGCCGGGTCTGACCGGACGCCGGCTCGAAGAACCGAACCCGCGCCGAGGGCCGCTTCGGGAAGCGCACGTAGTCGGGGGCGCCCTCGGTCGCCACGCACACCAGCCGCGCCTCCGGCACGGCGACGGCCAGCCGACCGATGCCGCTCCGGGCGCGGAGCTCCCGCCCGCAGCTGATCGTGCCCTCGGGGAAGACGCCGATGCAGGCGCCGGCGCGGAGCGCCTCGATCGCGCGGTCGAGGGCGCCGGCGTCGCCGGCGGCGCGCTCGATCGGGATCTGGCCCATGCCGTCGAGGACCCGGCCGAGGCCGCGGACGTCCCACAGGCTCGACTTCGCGAGCGCGCGGATCTGGCGGCGGCGGGCGGCGGCGAGGCCGATGATCACCGGGTCCATCTTCGAGTCGTGGTTGGCGGCCAGCAGGACCGGCCCGCCGCGCGGCAACGCCTCGAGCCCCTCGACCCGCAGCCGGCCCCACGCCGCAAGCGGCCGGCAGGCTGCCATCGCCAGCCGGTAGGTGCGCGTGAATGGCTCTGGCGGCGCTGAATCGCTCATTCGCTCGGGCCGAGCCTAGTGCGCCCTCGGCGCGCGGCGCTCTGAACCGCTCACCTCTCCATCGTGCCCTCCCCTCGCAGGCGCCGGATCAGCTCCGCCGCCTCGGCGCGTGAGCGCGGCCAGCGGAGGCCGGCGCGGCCGAGGAGGAGCTTTGCGATCGCATAGATCTGGCGGCGCGCCGGCGGGAGCGGCGCGGGGTCGGCGAGGAGATCGCCGTTGGCGGCGGCCAGCAGCTCGCGGTCGGCTCGAAGCTCTGCGGTCTCCATCGCACCGGACAGGCTCCGTGACGCCGGCGCGCGGGTGGCGCTCGGTTCGGGTCATTTCACATACCGGTCCGTGCCAGCTGGCGCGCGGCCGGTTACCCATGACGCCCGGCCTCCGCCTCGAGCCCGAACCGCTCCGCGTAGGGCGCCTTCCATTTCGGCACGTTCTCGTGCGCGTCGAGCTCGGAGAGGAACTCCCCCGCGAGGTGCGCGTCGAGCCTTGAGAAGTAGGCCTCCCACCCGGCCGCGTGCTGCGCCGACAGCGAGCGGTCGCCGAAGGCATGGGTGAAGACGAGCAAGCAGCCCTCGCCCTCGGCGCGGAGCTCGAACCGGAATCGGTCCGGGCCGAAGGTCCAGGCGATGACGTTCGGCGGGTCGAGCTCGGGGATCTCCCCGCTCTGTCCGTACTTCTCGAAGGTTTCACCGAGCTCGGGCGTCCAGTGGACCGAGTCGACGAACCAGCGCTCGAGCTCGGACGGGTCGGTGACCGCCCGCCAGACCCGCTCGACCGGGTACTCCAGGCGGCGCTCGAAGCGAAGCGCGGGATTATCAGTCCAGGAGCACCGTGATCAGCTCGAACGGCCGGTAGGCGATCGCGAGTGCCCTGTCGGTTAGCTCGAGCTCGCCGCCGTCCAGCGGTTCCTCGAGGGAGTTTGCGAGCGTCGCGCGCTCGAACGGAACCTCGATCCGGATTCGAGCGACACCCCGCGCGCCGTGCGGCTCGTAGAGCCGAGCGACGAGGGCGCCGGAGTCCTCGGCGCGCTTGAGCGAGTCGAGTACGAGATCGCCCGCCTCGACCCCGGCGAACCCCGCGCCGCCGACTACCCTATGCCCCCGCGCTGAACCGCCCGAGCGGCCACTGACCCAGCGGATCGGCACGTTCATCAGCCGCGCCTCCCTGACGACCCCAGCCTCCTGCCAGTTTCCCGAATGGGGCATCAGCGCGTAGACGAGCTCGTGGACGCCGAGGTCGGCGTCGGGATCCGGGTCGGTCGGGCCGCGCAGGAGGCTCAGTCGCAACCCGGCACCCGTCGCTGAGTAGCCCGTAGTCCCATCGGTGAGGACGGCGAGCCCGAAGCCGTGCTCGCCGATATCGACGAAGCGGTGCCCCGGGACCTCGTAGCGGGCGGCGTCGGCGGGGGTGTTCGCGTGCGTCGCTCGCTCGTGGACGCCGAACGCCGTCTCGTACGTCGCCGTGTCCGACCGGACGTTTGCGGGGAACAGCACCTTGAGGATCCGATGTCGCTCGCGCCAATCGATCCTCGCCCGGAGCTCGGCGCGCCGGGCGTGGGCGTCGAGCCTGACGACCTGCCTGATCCGGCTGCCCTCGCCGACCGCATGCTCGAAGACCACCTCGGCGCGGAGTGGTCCCTCACTCGATATCTCGAACGACTCCGCCCCGGGACAGGGCTTCCGGGTCCGCCGGTGGTAGGGCTCGAGCTCCCAGGCGTCGTAGGAGTTGGGGCGGTCCTCGTAGAGCTCGAATTGGTTGCCGGGGGCGGCGAGCGCCTCGCGCCCGCTCGCGCGCTCGACGAGGCTCGAGATCAGCCCGCGCTCGTCGAGCGCCACCCGGAGGGCGGCGTTCTCGAGGACGATCGAGCCCGATTCGCGGCGCACCGTGACCTCGTCGCGCGCCGCCGCGCGCGCGCCGAGGCCGTAGGAGGGTGCCTCGACGAGGACGGGCGCCCCGTCCGGAGCGAGGGCTACCTCGGTGCGCGGAAACGGCGCCAGGTTCGCCGGCTCCTCGTCCGCATCGGGACCCGCCGCTGCCCGCAGCGCCGAGTCCCGAATCGCCGCCGCGCGCTTCGCCAGCCGCCGGTGAGCTTCCTCCGCCTCGCGATGCACCTCGGCGATCGAGGTGCCGGTGATGACGTCATGGAACTGGTGCAGCAGCAGGCTTCGCCAGAGCGTCGCCAGCTCCTCGGCCGGATACTCGAAGCCCGCGACCCGCGCGGCGATCGCCGCCGCCGCCTCGGCCTCCCCGAGCACCACCTCGCCGATCCTGTTGCCCGCCTTAGTCCGGCGCTGGCTGGTGTACGTCCCGCGGTGGAACTCCAGGTAGAGCTCGCCGACCACCCGCGCGAGCCCGGCCGCATCCTCCTCGAGCCGGTCGAAGAACTCCTCGCTCGATCCGAGTTCGACCCGGGGGAGGCCACGCAGATCGGCGGCCCGACACGCGACCTCGACCATCCCCGCGGTCGGGCCGCCGCCGCCGTCGCCGTGGCCGAACATCATCAGGCTCACCTCGCTGCGATCCGGATCCCTGAACTCGGCGACGCTCTCGCGGAGCTCGCGGATCGTCATCTCGGCATTGCAGGTGTTCGACGGCGGCATGTGGGCGAGGACGGTCGAGCCGTCGATCCCCTCCCAGACGAAGCTGTGATGCGGCGGCGCGGTGACCTGGTTCCAGCTCAGCTTCTGGGTTAGCCAGCGATCGATCCCGACCGAGCGAAGGATCTGGGGCAGCGCTCCCGTGTGCCCGAACGTGTCCGGCCCCCAATGCTCGCGGCAGCGCACCCCGAGTTCGCGCTCGAAGTAGCGCTGGCCATAGAGGTACTGACGAACGAGCGACTCGCCGCCGGGGAGGTTGCAGTCCGACTCGACCCAGGCGCCTCCGACCGGCGCCCATCGGCCCTCGCCGACGAGGGCGCGGACCCGCCGGAACAGCCCGGGCGCGTCCTCGGCGAGCCACGCGTAGTGCTGGGCCGAGGAAGCGGAGAACCGGTGCTCGGGGTAGCGCTCACACAGCGCGATCTGGTTCGCGACCGAGCGGACGAACTTTCGCCGCGTCTCCGCGAGCGGCCAAAGCCACGCCGTATCGAGGTGGGTATGGCCGACCGCGAAGACGCGATGGTTCCGCGCCGGGCCGCGCTCCGAGAGCGCCTCGCTGAGGATCGCGCGGGTCTCGCCCCAGCTCGACCGGTCGGCCGGGCGCCACTCGTCGCAGAAGCGCTCGAGGGAGGCCAGCAGCACCCCGGCCCAATGCGGGTCGAGGCCGCGCGCGTGCTCGGCCTCGAGCTGGCGGAGAACCTCGAAATCCCAGCCGAGCTCCCAGGCCTGCGGATCGAGGCGCGCCAGCGCGACCCGTCTCAGGCGAGCCGGGGCGTCGCGGTACGGGCGCGGTTCGGGGTCGGCCTCGACCCACGCCGACCCGAGCCGCCTCGCCTCGATCTCCGTCGGGTCGAGGCCCGCGATCGGCGGCAGCGGCGAGCCGGTCCACGGGTTGCACGCCATCTCGACCCGGAGCTCGAACCGCTCCCCGGCCGCGGCGGAGCTCGCGAGCCGGACGTGCGTCCGCGCACCGGGTCGGCCGGAGCCGAGGCCCTGGAGCGGGACGTCGCCGCGCCAGACCGTTGCCTCGCAGCCGCTGTCCCAGACGAGGTCGACCGGCTCGCCGGCCCATTCGCGCGGCGCGGCTAGCTCGACCCGGAACCAGTACGTCGCCCAGAGCGGCCCGAACTCCTCGCCCAACTCGGCGGGCCGGTACGAGAGGCCCGCGGCGTCGCGAGGGCCGATCCGCCCCGCCGCCTCGCTCACCAGCAGCCGGTCGGGGGCGACGAGTTCTGGATAGGCGAGCGAGCGCAGGCGGCTCGCCGTCTGATCGAACCGCCGGCGCCTCTGCTCGGCGAACAGCAAGGCCGCGGGGGTCAGGCGGCGGCGGCCGTGAACAGTGGCAGGTGCTCCGCCTGTGCCTCGAGCAGCTCGCCGAGCATCGCCTCGGTCTCGTCGGCGTCGAGGGCCGACGAAGTGGTCGGGTCGAGGAGCAGGGCGTGGAGGGCCGCCTGACGGTCCCCCGTGAGCGCCGCCTTCACCATCTGCCGCTGCATCGAGACGTAGTGGCTCAGGTGCCCCGCAAGCGCCTCGTGCAGCGGCCCGGTGTAGATC
>JBKPNB010000296.1:0-8291 GCA_046732395.1 Actinomycetota bacterium
CGCCTGCTGTCCACCGTCTGCGGACTGCGGACTGGGGGCGGGGGGGCGAGCAGGCTGCGCCGGCGCGGGGCGTTGCTGCCGCGGCGGACGGCGCTCCTCGCGGCGCCGGCCGCGGGGGCCGCGGGCCGGCAGAGCCTCGTCGAGCTCGTCGATCTGCTCCGAGCGATAGCCCTCGGGCATCACCTCGCCCTTGTTGATCCAGCACTTGACGCCGATGCGCCCGGTCGTCGTCCGCGCCTCGACAAAGCCGTAGTCGATGTCCGCGCGAAGGGTGTGGAGCGGGACGCGGCCGTCGGAGTAGCCCTCGGTGCGGGCCATCTCGGCGCCGCCGAGACGACCCGAGACCTGGACCTTCACCCCCTTGGCGCCCGAGCGCATCGCCGAGGTCAGCGCCCGCTTCATCGCACGCCGGAACGCGACCCGGTTCTGGAGCTGCTCGGCGATCGACTGCGCGACCAGCTTGGCGTCGAGCTCGGGCCGCTTGATCTCGCGGATGTTGACCTTGACCGGCTTCGAGGTGAGCTTGTGGAGGTCACGGCGCAGTGCATCGACCTCCGCCCCGGACTTGCCGATCACGATGCCGGGCCGGGCGGTGTGTATGTCGACGGTCACCTCGCCGCGCTGCTTGACGATCTTGATGTCGGAGAGGCCGGCGTGCGAAAGCTTGCGCTCGATGTGCTCGCGGATCCGCAGGTCCTCGAGCAGGTAGTCGCTGAACTGCCGCTCGTTGAACCAGGTCGACTTCCAGTCATGGATGTAGCCGACGCGGAACCCCTCGGGATGAATCTTCTGGCCCATCGCTTTACTCGTACTCCTCCGGTGTCAGGGCCAGGCTGATGTGGCTGGTCCGCTTGTCGATCCGCGTCGCGCGACCGCGCGCCCGCGCCCGCCAGCGCTTGATCGTCGGTCCCTCGTCGACGGCGATCGCCGCGATTCGCAGGTCCTCGGCGATCAGGTCGTGGTTCGACTCGGCGTTGGCGGCGGCCGAGTCGAGCAGCTTGGCGATGTCGCGGGCAGCGCCCCGCGACGAGAAGTTGAGCAGCGTCCGCGCCTCGGTCACCGGCAGCCCGCGAACCTGGTCGGCGACCAGGCGGGCCTTGCGCGGGGCGACGCGAACGTAGCGCGCCTTCGCGCGGACGGTGGGCGGCTGTGGGTCGGTGGCCATGACTACAGCCTCACCTCTCCCGGCCGCTGGAGTGGCCGCGGAACGTCCTGGTCGGCGCGAACTCGCCGAGCTTGTGGCCGACCATCGACTCCGAGACGAACACCGGCACGTGCTTGCGACCGTCGTGGACGGCGATCGTGTGGCCGACCATCTCGGGGAAGATCGTCGAGCTTCGCGACCAGGTCTTCACCATCTGCTTCTGGTTCGCCTGGTTCATGGCCTCGATCCGGCGCATCAGCCGCTCCTCCGCCCAGGGACCCTTCTTCGTCGAGCGGCCCATCGCTATCGATTCCCGCCCTTGCGCTTCCCGCGGCGGCGGCCGCGGACGATCAGCGCGTCCGATGGCTTGCCCTTCTTGCGCGTCCGGTAGCCGAGCGTCGGCTTCCCCCACGGGGTGACCGGGTGGCCACCCGGCGTGTGATGCGCCTCGCCGCCGCCATGCGGATGGTCGACCGGGTTCATCGCCACGCCGCGGGTCTGCGGCCGGCGCCCGCGGTGCCGGTTGCGCCCGGCCTTGCCGATCTTGACGTTCTGCTGCTCGGCGTTCGAGAGGGCACCGACCGTGGCCCGGCATTCGGCCCTGACCATCCGCATCTCGCTCGAGGGCAGGCGGAGCGTCACCATCGGCCCCTCCTTCGCGGCGACCTGGATCGCGGCCCCCGCGGAGCGGCCGAGGCGGCCGCCCTGGCCCGGGACCAGCTCGACGTTGTGGACGATCGTCCCGGTCGGGATCGAGCGCAGCGGAAGCGAGTTGCCTGGACGGATGTCGGCGCCGTCGCCGGACTCGACCCTGTCGCCGACGCGCAGCCCCTGCGGGGCGAGCACGTAGCTCTTGTGGCCGTCGAGGTAGTGGAGGAGCGCGATGTAGGAGGTGCGGTTCGGGTCGTACTCGACGCTCGCGACCTTCGCCGCGACGCCGTCGTGGCGGCGCTTGAAGTCGATCTCCCGGTAGCGCCGCTTGGCGCCGCCGCCGCGATGGCGCGCGGTGACGCGGCCGCGGGTGTTCCGCCCGCCGCTCTTCGACTGCCCCTTCGTCAGCGGCTTGTGCGGCCGCTTAGCGGACACCTCGTCGCGCGTCTGGTAGGTCGCGAACCTGCGACCTGGGCTGGTGGGCTTTGTCTTTCGAAATGCCATCTGCCTACCGGTGCTGCTTACTCGGCTACCGCCGCCCCCTCGAACAGCTCGATCCGCTCGCCAGGGGCGAGCTGCACGACCGCCTTCTTCCACGATCGGGTCCGGCCGCTGTAGAGGCCGCGGCGCTTCGGCTTCGAGCGCACCTTCGCGGTGCGCACCGCGGCGACCCGGACGCCGAAGATCCGCTCGACCGCGTCGGCGATCTGCGTCTTGTGCGCGCGATCGTCGACCCTGAACGTGTACTTGCCGTCGGCCATCAGCGCGTAGCTCTTCTCGGAGACGACCGGCTCGATGACCACCTGCCTCACGTCCATCAGGAATCACCGTCCGCTCGCTGCTTGCTGCTCGCTGCTTGCTCGTCCGCGCTCCCCCGCTTGACGTCCGTCGCCCGAGCCTCGAGCACCTCCAGAGCCCTCTCCGACACCACCATCGACGCGTGGCCGACGATGTCGGCGACGCCGGCCGCCGTCGCCGGGATCACGGTGACCCGCGGCAGGTTCCGAAAGCTCTTCGCCGCCGCCGTCTCCTCGGCGTCGAGGACGACGAGGGTCGGCCGCCTGGCCCCCCACTTCTCGAGCGCCTCGGCAGCCTGCCTGGTCGCCGGCTCGTCGAAGGTCGAGGCATCGACGACCGCGAGGGTGTCGCGGGCGGCGTGGACGGAAAGCGCTCCGCGCAGGGCCCGCCGGCGCGCCTTGCGGTTGACCTTGACCACGTGGCTGTGCGGCTTCGGGCCGAAGGCGACCCCGCCGCCGCGGCGCTGGGGGACGCTGAGGGCGCCGGCCCGGGCGCGGCCGGTCCCCTTCTGGCGCCAGGCCTTGGCCCCGGTCATCGAGACCTCGCCGCGCCCGAGGGTCGAGGCGGTACCGCGCCGGTGCGCGGCCGCCTCGGCGCGGGCCGCCTCGTAGACGAGCGAGGGATGGAACGACTCGCCGAACACCTCGGCCGGGAGCGTCGCCTTCGACTGCTTGCCGAGCATCGGAGCCTTCGGGGCCGCGCTCGAGCGCCGCTCAGCCATCGCTTCTCACCTCGACGGTTCCGTTCTTCGGGCCCGGGACCGCGCCGCGGACGAGGAGCAGGTTCCGCTCGGGGTCGACGTCGACCACCTCGAGGCGGCGCTGGGTCACCCGCCGGCCGCCCATCCGGCCCGGCATCCGCAACCCCTTGAAGACGCGCGCGGGGTCGGCGCTGGCGCCGATCGCACCGGGGGCGCGGATGTTGTGCGAGCCGTGGCTCATCGGACCGCGGCTGAAGTTGTGCCGCTTGATCGTCCCCTGAAAGCCCTTGCCGATCGCGACGCCGGAGACCTTCACCCGCTGCCCCGCCTCGAACTGGTCGACGCGCGCCACCTCGCCGACCTTCGGGCCCTCGTCGGCGCCGAGGTCCTCCTCGCGGAACTCGACCAGCGCCCGCAGCGGCGGCGCCCCGGCCTTGCGAAGGTGCCCGAGCTGGCCCTTGGTGAGCTTGTGCTCGTCGACCTCGCCGAAGCCGAGCTGGACGGCCGCGTAGCCGTCGCGATCGGGATCGCGCACCGCGGTCACCGGGCACGGGCCGGCCTCGATCACGGTGACGGGGACGCGCGTGCCGTCCTCCCGAAAGATCTGGGTCATCCCGAGCTTCTTGCCGATGATGGCGGCCATCAGCGAGCAGCGAGCAGCGAGCAGCGAGCAGTGCCGAGCCCCAGCCTCTGCTGCTTGCTGCTTGCTGCTTGCTTCTGTTCAGGTCTTGATCTCAATGTCAACTCCGGCCGGCAACGCGTCAAGCCTTTGAAGTGAGTCGATGGTTTTCGGGGTGGGCTGGTGGATGTCGATCAGCCGCTTGTGGGTGCGGATCTCGAAGTGCTCGCGGGAGTCCTTGTCCTTGAACGGTGACCGGATCACGCAGTAGACGTTCTTCTCGGTGGGCAGGGGAACCGGACCGGCGACGGTGGCGCCGGTGCGCTGCGCCGTTTCCACGATCTCGCGCGCGGCGCGATCGATCGCGTCGTGGTCGTACGCCTTGAGGCGGATTCGGATTCTCGTTGCGGCCAGTGAGGCCATCTGCTGCTTCCGGGTTCCTCTGCTTAATGCTTACTGCCTACTGCCAACTGTCTTCGGGCGCAAATGGGGCGCCGCCCCGTTGGGTGGGGCCGCGCCCCGGTCGTATGCCTCAACAAATGGCCGGCCCCGAGGGGCCGGCCGGTGCTACTCGATGACCTCGGTGACGACCCCCGAGCCGACCGTGCGGCCGCCCTCGCGGATCGCGAACCGAAGCCCCTGATCCATGGCGATCGGCTGGATCAGCTCGATCGTCATCTCGATGTTGTCGCCGGGCATCACCATCTCCGTCCCCTCGGGGAGGTTTGCGACGCCGGTGACGTCGGTGGTGCGGAAGTAGAACTGCGGGCGGTAGCCCGAGAAGAACGGCGTGTGGCGACCGCCCTCCTCCTTCTTCAGGCAGTAGACCTCCGACTTGAACTTCGTATGCGGGGTGATCGAGCCCGGCTTGCAGAGCACCTGCCCGCGCTCGATGTCCTCCCGCTTCGTCCCCCGCAGCAGGCACCCGACGTTGTCGCCGGCCTGCCCCTGGTCGAGGATCTTGCGGAACATCTCGACCCCGGTGACCACCGTCTTCGAGGTCGGCTTGATGCCGACGATCTCGACCTCGTTGCCGGTGTTGACGACGCCCTGCTCGATCCGGCCGGTGGCGACGGTGCCGCGCCCGGTGATCGAGAAGATGTCCTCGATCGGCATCAGGAACGGCTTGTCGAGATCGCGCTCCGGCTCCGGGATGTAGGAGTCGAGGGTCTCGGCGAGCTGGAGGATTGCCTGCTGGGCCTCCTCATCGCCCTCGAGCGCCCGCAGCGCCGAGCCGCGGATCACCGGGGTCTCGTCGCCCGGGAACTCGTACTCGTTTAGGAGGTCCTTGACCTCCTCCTCGACCAGCTCGACGAGGTCGGGATCGTCGACCATGTCGACCTTGTTGAGGAAGACGACGACGTAGGGGACGTTCACCTGACGGGCGAGCAGGATGTGCTCGCGAGTCTGCGGCATCGGGCCGTCGGCGGCCGAGACGACGAGGATCGCGCCGTCCATCTGGGCGGCGCCGGTGATCATGTTCTTCACATAGTCGGCGTGTCCCGGGCAGTCGACGTGGGCATAATGGCGGTTCTCGGTCTCGTACTCGACGTGCGAGGTCGCGATCGTGATCCCGCGCGCCTTCTCCTCCGGCGCATTGTCGATCGACTCGAAGCTGCGAATCTCGGTCGAGCCGCTGTGTCTCTCCGCGAGCACCTTGGTGATCGCCGCCGTCAGCGTCGTCTTGCCGTGGTCGATGTGACCGATCGTGCCGACGTTGACATGCGGCTTGTCGCGCTCGAACTTCTCCTTTGCCATCTTGCTCCTTGGTGTTTCGCGGATTCTGTCTGTGAAGCCTGAACCGGGGGAATATAGAAGAACCTAGGCGCCCGCCCCCACCGGCTCGGCGGTGGTGCTCTCGACGATCGTCTCGGCGATGTTCTGCGGCACCTCGTCGTAGCGGTCGAACTGCATCGTGAAGCTGGCCCGGCCCTGGGTCGAGGATCGCAGGTCGGTCGCGTAGCCGAACATCTCGCCGAGCGGCACGTGGGCGGCGATCGCGACCGCGTTTCCGCGCGGCTCCTGGCCCTGGACCTTGCCCCGGCGCCGGGAGAGGTCGCCGATCACGTCGCCGAGGAACTCCTCGGGGGTGACCACCTCGACCGCCATCAACGGCTCGAGCAGGACCGGGTTCGCCCGCCGCGCCGCCTCCTGGACGGCCATCGAACCGGCGATCTTGAAGGCCAGCTCCGAGCTGTCGACGTCGTGCGAGGAGCCGTCGACGAGCTCGGCGCGGACGTCGACCATCGGGTAGCCGGCGTGGACGCCGCTCGCGAGCGCCTCCTCGATCCCCTGCTCGACGGCGGGGATGAACTCGCTCGGGACCGATCCGCCCTTGATCTGGTTGACGAAGTCGAACCCCTCCTCGGGCGCCGGCTCGAGGTTGATCACAACGTGGCCGTACTGGCCGCGGCCGCCGGTCTGGCGGACGAACCGCCCCTGGATCTTCTCGACCCGCTTGCGGACCGTCTCGCGGTAGGCGACCTGGGGGCGACCGACGTTGGCGTCGACCTTGAACTCGCGCAGGAGGCGATCGACGATCACCTCCAGGTGGAGCTCGCCCATCCCGTGGATCAGCGTCTGCCCGGTCTCCTCGTCGCTCTGCACCTGGAAGGTGGGGTCCTCCTCGGCGAGGCGAGCGAGGCTGGCCGAGAGCTTCTCCTGGTCGGCCTTGGTCTTCGGCTCGATCGCGACCGCGATCACCGGCTCCGGGAACTCGATCGTCTCGAGGACGACCGGCGCATCGGGGGCGCAGAGGGTGTCGCCGGTCGAGGTCTGCTTCAAGCCGACCCCGGCGACGATGTCGCCCGCGTAGGCCTCCTCGATCTCCTGGCGGTGGTTGGCGTGCATCATCAGCAGCCGGCCGATCCGCTCGGTGCGCCCGGTGGTGGCGTTCAGGACGCGGCTCCCGGCGGCGACCTTGCCCGAGTAGACGCGGAAGTAGGTGAGCTTGCCGACGTAGGGGTCGGCCATGACCTTGAAGGCAAGGGCGGAGAACGGGGCGTCCTCGGAGGCGGGCCGCTCGGCCTCGCCGCCGGCGCCGTTCTTGCCGGCGGGCTCGACGCCGCGGACGGGGGGCACCTCGGTCGGCGAGGGGAGCAGCTCGACGATGGCGTCCAGCAACGGCTGGACGCCCTTGTTCTTGAACGATGAGCCGCACAGAACCGGCGTCACCTTGATGTCGATCGTCGCCCGGTGCAGCGCGCCGGCGATCCGCTCATGGGCGAGCTCCTCGTCGGCGAGGTACGCCTCGAGCAGCTCGTCGTCGTACTCGGCGCAGGCCTCGATCAGCTGCGTGCGCGCCTCGTGAGCCTGCTCCGCGAGCTCGGCGGGGATCTCGCGGTACTCGAACTCGGTCCCCAGCTCGTCGGTCCAGACCAGGGCCTTGTCCTCGATCAGGTCGATGACCCCCTCGAAGGCGTCCTCGACCCCGATCGGGAGCTGGATCGGGAGCGGGTTGGCGCCGAGGCGGTCGCGCATCGTCTGCACCGCGTTGCCGAAGTCGGCGCCGATGCGGTCCATCTTGTTGACGTAGGCGATCCGCGGGACTCGGTATTTGTCGGCCTGGCGCCAGACGGTCTCGGACTGCGGCTCGACGCCCGCGACCGAGTCGAAGATCGCGATCGCGCCGTCGAGCACGCGCAGCGAGCGCTCGACCTCGACGGTGAAGTCGACGTGGCCGGGGGTGTCGAGGATGTTGATCCGGTGCCCCTCCCACTCGCAGGCGGTGGCGGCGGAGGTGATCGTGATGCCTCGCTCCTGCTCCTGCTCCATCCAGTCCATGACGGCAGCGCCCTCGTGGACCTCGCCCATCTTGTGGGTGCGGCCGGTGTAGTAGAGGATGCGCTCGGTCGTCGTCGTCTTACCGGCGTCGATGTGCGCCATGATTCCGATGTTGCGGGTCTTCTCTAGCGGAAAGCTGCGGGGCATCAGTACGTAATGTTGTCGGTCGACGTAAGTGGGTGAACCGGCCTCGGTCCGCTCGTTCGATACGGGCGAGTGGGCTCGCTGACCGGCCTTCGCGCACAAAAAAGGCCCAACCACGGGCCCAAGCGGTACCGCCTAACTCAGCCCGAAACGCCTATATCGTGCGGCTCTCCATGGAATGGATTCCCGCCCGCGCACCGGATGCTCCCGGTTCGCGAGCGACGGCTGAGTATAGCAACGGCCGCGCCCTCCCCAGGCGGGCTGGATGGCGCTGAAAGGGCTCCTGAATGCGCCCCTGAGGGTCGTCTACGAGGTCGGCGCGATCGCCCTCGAGATGCTGCGGATTCCGCTCCGGCTGTGGCTGCGGATCGCCGAGATCGCGGGGGGCGCCGTGCTCGCCCGGTGGCGGATGGCGTGGACGCGGCTCCTCGCCCTGACGCGCGGCTCGCGGC
>JBKPNB010000297.1:0-11999 GCA_046732395.1 Actinomycetota bacterium
GGCGCCTCGGTCGTCGCGCGCGACATCACCGAGCTCAAGCGGGTCGAGCGCGAGCTGGCGAACCTGGCCTACACCGACGACCTCACCGGCCTCGCCAACCGCCGCCGCTTCACCCGCGAGCTCCGCGGACGGGCCGAGTACGCGGCCCGCTATGAGCGTCCGGCGGCGCTCCTGATGCTCGACCTCGACGAGCTGAAGGCGATCAACGACACCCTCGGCCACGGCGCCGGCGACCGGGTGATCCACGACGTCGGGGAGCTGCTCCGAGCGCGGCTGCGGGGCACGGACTTCATCGCACGCCTCGGCGGCGACGAGTTCGCCGTGGTCCTCCCGGAGGCCGACGAGCGCTCGGCGGAGACCGTCGCCCGGGCCCTGCTCGACGAGCTCGCCGGGTGGCCGGTCAGCGTCGACCCCGGGCGGCGGATGACGATGAGCATCGGAATCGCGCTGATCGAGGGCGGCATCAGCGCCGAGGAGGCGATGATCCGCGCCGACTCCGCGCTCTATGAGGCGAAGGGCGCCGGCCGCGGCCGGGCCGTTTCCTACAGCCCGGAGCCGACCGCCTGAGACCTTCTCAGCGGCTCATCGTCACCGGGACCCCGCCGCTCAGCGTTTGGTAGACGACGCAGTAGCGCTCGGTCTGGGCGAGCAGCGCGTCGAGGTCCTCCGGGCCGGCTGGCGAGTCGAGCTCGAAGCGGAGGCTGATCGAGCGGAAGCCGACCTGCGCGTCGCGGTCGACCCCCATCGTGCCCCGGAAATCGAGCTCGCCCTCTGCGATCACTCGGCCGCCGTCGACGGCGATCCCGCGGTTGAGCGCCACAGCTCGCAGCGTTACCCCGGCGCAGGCGACGAGCGCCTCGAGCAGCATGTCGCCCGAGCAGGCGAGGCTTCCGTCGCCACCGCTCGCGGGGTGGAGTCCGGCAGCGACGAGCGCCCGGCCGGTCTGCACCGAGCAGGCCACCGCATCGGCGTCGAGGTCGCCCTCGGCGCGAAGGAGCACGAGCGCGGCGCCGGGTTCGTCGCGGTATTTCGCCTTGAGCGGCCGCTGGCTGGCGCGGAGGGCGTCTCGGTCCATCCCGATGGAAGTATCCACCCCCTCGCATGAACGAGTCGGAGACCCGTCGCCTGCCAACATCCCTCCGACGATGCGACCCCTGTCCGATCAGACGATCCTCGTCACCGGCGCCACCGACGGGCTCGGCAGGGCACTCGCCGGCGAGCTCGCCCGACGCGGCGCGGCGGTCGTCCTCCACGGCCGCGACGACGCCCGCGGCGAGGCCGCGATCCGTGAGATCGCCGCGGAGACCGGCAACCGGCGCCTGTCCTGGCGCCGCGCCGACCTCGCCTCGCTCGCCGAGGTCCGCGCGCTCGCCGAGGCCCTCGAGGGCGAGGTCGAGCGGCTCGACTGCCTCGTCAACAACGCCGGCATCGGCACCAACCTTCCGGGCGAGGGCGAGCGGATGGAGAGCCGCGACGGCCACGAGCTGCGGTTCCACGTCAACTACCTGTCCGGGTTCCTGCTCACCCGGCTGCTCGAGCCGCTGCTCGTCCGCTCCGCGCCGGCGCGGGTGGTGAACGTCAGCTCCGCCGGCCAGATGCCGATCGACTTCGACGACGTGATGCTCGAGCGCGGCTACAGCGGCGTCCGCGCCTACTGCCAGAGCAAGCTGGCGCAGGTCATGTTCACCTTCGACCTCGCCGCGAGGCTGGAGTCGAATGGAGTCGCCGTCAACTGCCTGCACCCGGCGACCTACATGCCGACGAAGATGGTCTTCGCCTCCCGCGGCAGGGCGGTCAGCCCGCTCGCCGAGGGAGTGGAGGCGACGCTGCGGCTGGTCGCCGACCCGGCGCTGGACGGCGTCGGCGGACGCTACTTCGACGGCACCGAGGAGTCCGCGGCTGAGGGACAGGCCTACGACGAGGACGCTCGGCGGCGGCTCTGGGAGCTGAGCGAGCGGCTCACGGGCCCGGCGCCGAGCCGCTGAGGACGGCGCGGGTCAGTCGTACTTGCCGTCGCCGGCCGCCTCCTGCTCGCTTTCTGCGGCCAGGATCCTGAAGCCCTCGAGGAAGTCGGCCCGTGCCTTCGGTGAAAGCCCCTTCAGGGTCCGCCGCAGCGGCTCGACGACCACCCCCCGGGTCCAGGCCGTCAGCGCCTGGTGATGCTGATCCGAGAGCGTCACGATCGTCCGGCGCCGGTCGCGCTCGTCCTCGGCACGATCGACGTACCCGGCGCGGCTGAGCTCGCCGACCAGAAGGCTCGTCGTCCCGACGCTGAGGCCGATCCGGTCGGCGATCTCGCTCACGCCCATCGGCCCCTCGAGAGCGATCGCGACAACCAGCCGCATGTGACGTGGACCGAGCGAGCCGGCCTCGAACGCCGCTCGGACCGGCTCGGGCGGAGGCCCCGCGCGCTGCTTGAGGTTGTGGACGACCCGACCGAGGAGCGCGGCGAGCTCGCGAACGCTCTCGTCGAGCGACGGGCCTCGGCGCGCTGATGTGGTGGACTCGGCCATGGTTGAAAAGCGTCAGAGCTCTTTCAGAGAAGCATGCTATCTTCGTTGAACTTCAAAAGGTTTGGAATTCAAGATGCTTGAAAATAGAAGTATATCGTCGCCGAGAGGATACGCATGAGCATCAGCCCACGCCCCGAATCGCCGCCGCCGACGAACGGACGCCTCGGCCTGATCGCCCGGATCGCGGGCTGGTCGATGCGTCACCGCGCCCTGTCGATCGCCGGTTGGGTCGTGCTGCTGGTCGGGGTGATGGCGGTCTCCCAGGCCGCCGGCGGCCCCAGCTACGCGAGCAACTTCTCGCTCGCCGGCACGGATTCGCAGCGGGCGAGGGACCTTTTGGCGCGCGACTTTCCGGTTCAGGCCGGCGACCAAGATCAGATCGTCCTCGCCGTCCGTCACGGCAAGATCACCGCCCCCGCCGTCCGCCGCCAGGCGGCGCCGATGCTCGCCCGGGTCGCGAGATCGCCGCACGTCACCGGCCTCGTCAGCCCGTTCGCGCCCGACGGCGTGCGCCAGGTCGCGGCCGACGGCCGGATCGCGTTCGCGACCGTGAGCTTCGACGAGCGTGCCAACGACCTCCCGAAGTCGGCGATCAACCACGTGATCTCCGTCGCCGAGTCCGCCCGCTCGCCGCAGCTCCGGGTCGAGCTCGGCGGCCAGGCGATCGAGCAGGCCCAGCAGCCGCCGCTCGGGGTCGCGACCGCGATCGGCCTCGGGGCGGCGATCGTGATCCTCCTCATCACATTCGGCTCGGTGGTCGCGATGGGCCTTCCGATCCTCACCGCGCTGCTCGGCCTCGGCACCGGGATCGGGCTGATCGCGCTTGCGAGCCAGGTGATCGACATGCCGGATTTCTCGACCGAGCTCGCGGTGATGATCGGCCTCGGGGTCGGGATCGACTACTCGCTATTCATCGTCACCCGGTTCCGCGAGAACTTCCGGGCCGGCGACGGCGTCGAGAGATCGATCCTGACCGCGATGGACACCGCCGGGCGCGCCGTCGTGTTCGCCGGGGTCACGGTGATCATCGCGCTGCTCGGGATGTTCGCCCTCGGCGTCGACTTCCTCTACGGGGTCGCGATCGCCGCCTCGCTCGGCGTCCTGATGACGATGATCGCCGCGCTCACCGTCCTGCCCGCGCTGCTCTCGCGGTTCGGCAACAGGATCGGGCGCGTCCGGAGCCGGGCCCGCGCCGACCGTGATCCGAGCCACCCGCGGTCGACGTGGTGGGGCCGCTGGGCGCTCGCGATCCGTCGGCATCCATGGCGCGGCGCGCTCGCCGGGACGGCGCTGATGCTCGCCCTCGCCGCCCCGGCCCTCGGCCTGCGGCTCGGCCAGAGCGACGCGGGAAACGACGCGGCCGGGACGACGACCCGGAGCGCCTACGACCTGCTCGCCGAGGGCTTCGGCCCGGGCTTCAACGGCCCGCTGGAGGCGGTCGTCCAGCTCCCGCGGGCGAATGACCCCGCCGCCCTGCGGCGGATCGCGGCGGCGATACGCGACGCTGCGGGCGTCGACTCGGTCTCGCCGCCGCAGGTCAGCGCCCGGGGAGAGACGGCGGTCTTCAATGTCTACGCGGCTTCCGCCCCGCAGGACGCCGCGACCACCGACCTCGTCAACCACCTCCGCGACGACGTCGTGCCGCCGGTCGCCCAGCGGACCGGGACGACGGTGTTGATCGGCGGGCCGACCGCGACGCAGATCGACTTCAGCCACGTCCTCGCGGGCAAGCTGCCGCTGTTCATCGGCATCGTCGTATTGCTCTCGGCGCTGCTGCTGCTGGTGGTCTTCCGCTCGCTGGTGATTCCGCTCCAGGCCGCGGTGATGAACCTCCTCTCGATCGGGGCGTCGCTCGGAGCCGTAGTCCTGATCTTCCAGGACGGCTGGCTTGGGGGCCTGATCGGGGTCACCGGAGGCCCGATCGAGGCGTTCATCCCGGTCTTCCTGTTCGCGATCGTCTTCGGGCTGTCGATGGACTACGAGGTGTTCCTCGTCTCGCGGATCCACGAGGAGTGGACCCGGCGCCGCGACGCCTCGCGGGCGGTCGTCGCCGGCGTCAGCACCACCGGGCGGGTGATCACGGCCGCGGCGACGATCATGGTCTGCGTGTTCCTGTCGTTCGTGACGGGGGACGAGCGGGTCCTGAAGCTGTTTGGCCTGAGCCTCGCGACCGCGGTCTTCCTCGACGCGTTCGTCGTCCGCAGCCTGCTGCTGCCGTCGGTGCTCGAGCTCCTCGGCCGCAGCACGTGGCGCCTCCCGGCGTGGCTCGACCGCCGCCTTCCGCACCTGGCGATCGACGCCGAGACGGCCCGCGCGCCGGCGCCGGTCGCCGGTCGCGAGCCGGCCTTCGAGGAGGCGGGTTGAGGCGGTGAAGCGCGTGATCCGCACCTCGACGCAGCCCAGCGTCCCGGTGTCCTGAGGCTCAGTCGCCGTCGCGGAGCGCGCGGATCCCGCCGACCGTCCCCAGATACGTCGTCCCGCCCGGGCCGAGGGCGATGCCGGCGTAGTTGTTGTTGGCGAGGAGTCCGTCGCCCGCAGGGACCTTGAACGCCGTCCTCCCGCTCCGGGCGTCGATCCCCACCCAGGACCAGGTCTGTCCGCCGAGGGCGTTCGGATCCTGCGTATAGGTGTAGACGAGGCCGGTCTTCGTCGAGAGCTTGGGGACGACGCTCGGCGCCCGCACGACGGTGTTCGTCCAGACCACCCGGCACCCGGAGAGGTCCGGCTTGACGTCGACGCGGGCGATGCCGGGGGAGGTGATCGCGCCCCCGCCCGCGCCGAACGGGTCCTGGTAGCCGTAGTTGTTCTCGGCGACGAGCGAGCGGCCGGAGCCGATCAGCGAGTTCTCGGTGGCGCTCGCGCCCTTCGCGAAGACCGGCGTCTCGCACACGGTCCGGCGCTTGCCGTGAAGTCGCGCCGCCCTCCGGTAGACGACCACGTCCATCGGGTCCGCGTTGTCGGTGATCGCCACCAGCCCGTTCGCCATCAGGGTCGGCGTCGTCCCGGAGCCTGCGTCGACCTGGCTCGGCTTGTGGATCCCGGAGTTCGGATAGCGCGCCTGCCAGACCACGTGCGGGCGCCCCCTCGAGTCGGCGCGGAACCGGTACATGCGCTTGTCGGAGACGATGAAGACCCCGGCCCGGCCGACCGCGAACGAGTTCTCGATCTCCTCGTCCGTGCGATGGACGTGGATCGTCAGGGTCAGCGGGTCGAAGACGCCGACCTTGCCGTCCTTCTTGGTCACGAACCAGATTCGGCCCTGGAACTCAGGCAGCGCCGAGGTGATCCGCTCGTCCCCTGTGACCACCCGCGAGAGGTCGTAGTCGGCGACGAGCCGGAACTCGGGATCGGAAGCCGTGGGCTCACTGAGGACGAACAGGTGGTTCGTCTTGGTCGCGCTCCAGACCCGGTCGCGGTTGTCGAGGAAGAAGTACCCGCCGCCGGCGAAGTTCTGGAACTGCGGGGTCCCCGCCGGCGTCGGGGCGTCGGGGAGCGTGTAGGAGGCGAGCACCTGGAGGCTCTGCGGGTCGATCAGCCGCAGCTCGGGCGGCGCGATCAGCGACGGGCAGACCGTGACGATCCGTCCCCAGCGGTCGAAGGTGATCGACCCGCACAGGGAGGGCGGCAGAACCCCGAGCGAGGTCTGCGGGGCGGAGCCGGTCGGGCCATCGCGCCGGTAGGCGTCGGTCATCCAGGTGTCGTCGTGGATGTTGTTGTTCGGATCCGGCGCCATGAACGGGTTCTGCGGCGCCCTCGGCGGCGGGATCGGCGGCGCCGCCGCGGTCGCGGTCGGGAGCGCCGCAAGCACGATGAGGGCGAGCGCGGGGAGGATTCTTCGGGACGCGCCTGCCATCGCTGCCGTCGCCCGGACGATATCGCCGGGCGGCGGCCCCGACGCTGTTGCTCAGCCGCGGGCGGTCGCCGATGGTGCCGTTACGAGGAGGAGGTGGCCTTCGAGATCGGCTGAGGCTCCGGCTCCTCGGCCTCCTCCTCGTCGCCGATCCCCGACAGGGAGCTCCGCATCTCGCGGATGCCCTTGCCCAGCGAGCGGCCGAGCTCGGGGACCTTCCGCGGTCCGAACACGACCAGGGCGATGATCAGCACGACGACGATCTCCAGCGGTCCTACGTTCGGGAACATCTAGATCCTCCAGTCAAGCTCGGTTATCTCGCCGCCCGCGACCGCCACCTCGCGCGCCCGCGGCTCGTCGTCGACCCAAAGGGAGTATCGGCCCTCGGGGATCCTGTCGAAGACTACGGTGAATGCGGGCCGGCCGTTCAGCCGGCGCTCGAGCACCTGCTTGTGCTGGCGCGCCGCGTCGTCGCCGGCGGGGCTGATCTCCACCTCGACCCCGTGCAGGTCCGGGTCGGCGTGGACGATCAGCGCCCCGTAGGTGCCGCCGATGTCGAGGACCACGGGCTCGGGATGGGGCCGGGCCGCGTATCCCTCCGCGGCCCGGCTCTCCCGATCGGCATGGACGTGGCCGACCGTCATCAGGAAGGGGTGTCGAACCCGTCGTGGGGCGTCCCCAGGTAGGGGAACGTCGACTGGTAGCGATCGGCCCCCGGGGTCAGGCCCTGGGTCAGCTGCGACGCCGCGGCGTCGGGCTTGTAGCTCGGGGCGACGAGCGGATAGGTGAGGCCGGCGACCGCCCGGAGCTCGATGTTGACGACGTCGTCGAACACCCGGCGCCCGTTCGGGAAGCCGGCGAGGTCGCCGCCGAGGACCCCGAGCGGGCTCGGGTTCGACGTCGTCGGCGGGATCGCGACGTTCAGCCGCAGCATGTCGGCGAGCGTCTTCCCGGTGTAGTTCTGGAAGGAGGGGACGATCCCCTTCGGCAGGCCGGTGAGCAGGATCGCCACCAGGTCCGCGCGCTTCGCCTTCAGCTTGGCGAGGTTCGGGAACACGTTCGGGTAGAGCACCGGCAGCAGCTTCGCCAGCTCCGGATGCTCGACGTACTTGGCGAACTCGCTGTCGGCGGCCGGATGGAGGGCGTTCCAGCGATCCTTGTCGCCCATCGGGACCACGACCTCGTTGAACAGCGGGTTGCCGAGCCGCGAGACCTGGACCCACGGCCCGGCCTCGGTGAGCTCGCCGTTGGCGCGATCGATCACCCTGGTCTTGCGGCGGCTTGCCGCTCCCCAGATCCCGAGCACGGACTTCGGGTTCATCACGTCGTGGGGGACCGAGCCGTCGCGGGTAAGGCGCCGGATCGGAGCCTGGAGCGCGATCGTGTGGACGTTGAGCGTCGCGGTCGCGTCAACGCCCATCGCCGGCGAGGTGGCGATCAGGTGCAGGTTCTGGAGGGGGCGGAGGTCGCCGAGGTCGAAGATCGACCCCAGGTCGACGAAGAACCCCTCGTTGCGCTGCCCCGCGAACACCCGCTCGCCCGAGTGCAGGCGGTGCACGGCCGCCTGCGCGAGTGCCGGGTAGTTCGGCGTCGAGCGCGGCCCGATGTTGCACGGCGGGCAGCTCAGGTCGCGCCCCAGGACCTTAGGCTTCGGCTCGTGGCGAGCGCGTCCCCTCTTGCCGTTGCCGGTGTGGTTCACCCGGCTCACCCTGTAGAACTGACGCCGGTTCCAGGTCTTGGCGCCGAGGCTGGTGATCGGGCCGGTGTTGTAGAGGAACGTGTCCTCGTCCCGCAGCGTGGTCTTGAACTTGAACTGGTACTCGATGTCGGGCCGCCCGTCGCCATCGTTGTCGATGTAGATCGAATAGAGGACGTCGTGGCCGAACTCGAAGAAGTTCGGTCCTCCGGGCGGGTTCTCGAGCGGGACGTAGTTGGTGAGGATGGTGACCGTGTCGGGACGGTTCGGGCTGACGAACGCGTAGGTGTCCGTGTTGTCGGCGACCGGGTCCCGGCTGATCTCGGGTGCTTCTCGATGCGATGACATCTGCGTCTACTCCTTGACTTCTCGGCCGGCTCTCAGCCGTTCTCCTTGGCCGCGCTCAACAGCCGCCTGACCAGGGCCGGGTCGCGGTACGTGGTCTCCCGCGTTCCGGACATCACCGTGACCTCGCCGCGGCGCTCGTTGCGGACGTAGGCGATGACGGTCTCGCCCGGCGGCGGCCCCGAGGGGTCGGCGACCTCGCGACCCTCGAGCGCGGCCGTGGCCACCGACGGAGCGACCACGATCGCCGCCGTCCCGGTCGCCGCGCCCGCGGACGCCAGCAGCTTCCGTCGGCTCAAGCTCTCCATCTGGGACTCCTTTCCTCGATGCCTTCGAGGGCTCCGGCCGGCCCCACGCCGGCCGTCTCGGGAGGTCTCTACGGCCGCTCGCTCGATTCGGATCAGCCGGCGGCGGCGCACTCCGGGCAGAGCCCGGTGATCGGGAAGTGGCTGAACCGCGCGTCGTAGCCGAACCGCCTCCGGATCGCGCGGCGGACCCCGTCGAGCTCGCCGGGCTCGATGGCCCGCGCCCGCCCGCAGCGCTCGCAGACGAGGTACTCGCGAACTCCCTCGCCCACCAGCGAGTAGAGGCCGGGGCCGTGCCCGAGGTGGACGTGGCGGACGACGCCGAGCCCCTCCATCCGCTCGAGGTTGCGGTAGATCGAGGTCAGATCGAACGCCGCACCCCGTTCGTCGAGCCGCTCGGCGATGTGCTCGGCCGAGACCGGCCCGTCCGCCGCGAACAGCGTCTCGAGGATCATCCGGCGGGCGGCCGTCAGCCGACCGCCCTGGGCCCGGATCGCCGCGGCGACGTCGTCGAGGGCCGCGAATCGCAACGGCTCGACCCGCGGCGAGGAGGTCACGGGCCGCTAGCTCCCCGTCTCCGCCTTCGCCGACCAGCGCTCCTCGATCCGGCCCAGGCGCCAGACGCCGAGGGCCACCAGCCAGGTGAGCGCGAACAGGGCGACGATCGCATAGCCGACGTAGTTGAGGTCGAGACCGGAGACGAAGTCCCACGGCTGGCCGCTGAGCCCGAGCCTGTCGGCGATCACGGACATCAGCTCGATCGTTCCGATCACGAGCGCGACGACCACCGACAGCCAGGTGATGGTGATGTTGTAGAAGACCTTCCGCACCGGCCTCGAGAACGCCCAGCCGTAGGCGAAGTTCATGAACGCCCCGTCGATGGTGTCGAGGAGCGACATCCCGGCCGCGAACAGGATCGGCAGGCAGAGGATCGCGTAGAACGGCAGCCCGCCGGCCGCGGCGGCCCCGGCGGTGGCCAGCAGGCCGATTTCGGTGGCGGTGTCGAACCCGAGCCCGAACAGGACGCCGATCGGATACATCTGCCAGGGCTTCGTCACGGCGCTCGTCGCCCGCCGGTAGAAGCGGCTCATGAGGCCGCGGTTGCCTAGCTCGGCCTCGAGCTCGGCCTCGTCGTAGTCCCCGCGCCGCATGCGGCGGAAGATCCGCACGATGCTGAGGAGGACGAGCAGGTTGATGACCCCGATCGCCACCAGGAAGGTCCCCGAGATCGTCGGCCCGATCAGTCCGGTCGCCTGGTGGAGCGTCGAGGAGTCGCTGCTGACGGCGCCGGCCAGCCCCCTGACCCCGATCGCGAACAGGACCGCCAGCCCGAAGACGATCGTCGAGTGCCCGAGCGAGAAGAAGAACCCGACGCTGAGAGGTCGCTGACCGTCGGCCATCAGCTTGCGGGTGGTGTTGTCGATGGCGCCGATGTGGTCGGCGTCGAAGGCGTGGCGCATCCCGAGGGTGTAGGCCGTGATCCCGATCCCGACACCGAAGGCCCCGGCGCTCCCGAGCTCGAGATGGTGGGGGACAACGACCGCGAACAGCAGCAGGAAGCCGACCAGGTGAAGGCCGATGATCGCCGCCGCCATCCCGCCGACGCGCCGCCACTCACCGGCCGTCAGCGCTCCTCGGATGCGGGCCAGGCGCGATCGCCCGAATGCAGGTAGCGAGGTTGCCTCCATCGAATCCTCCTTCCTGGAAGCTATTGCCTACCGCCCGCTATTGCAAGGCGGTTGCAGTAGGGCCTTTCATGGCTACGTCCGATCCCTGCGAGCGGCGCGCGACCGCGGATCACCGCGTCCCTCCCCGGACAAGCCTCGTTTTGCCGGCGCGGTGGCGAGGTAACCCGGGGTAGGCGACCGAGTGAGACGAGAAGGAGAACCGATGGCAACCGATATCGACAGTCAGCTCAACAAGGCCCTGGCGGACGCGCACGCGCTCGAGAAGCAGGCGAGGCGGCTGCTGCAGGCGGCGAAGCAGGTGACGAAGGACAGCGAGGTGGCGTCGATCTTCAGCGCCCACCTGCTCCAGACCGAAGAGCACGAGCGCTATGTGTCCGAACGCCTTCAGGCGCGCGGCAAGGGCCCCTCGAAGCTCAAGGACATCGCCGCTCAGGCCGGCGCCTTCGGCCTCGGCGGCCTGGTGGCGGCGGCGCCCGACACGCCGATCAGATTGGCGTCGGTCGCGTTCGCGTTCGAGAACCTCGAGGTCGCCCATTACCGGATCCTGCGCAGCCTCGCGGAGCGCGCCGGCGACGATGAGACCGTCGAGGTCGCCGAGCGGATCCTCGAGCAGGAGGAGGCCGCGGCCGAGCTCGTCGCCGGGACCTTCGACCGGGCGCTCGAGAACACGCTGGGCGAGGAGACGAAGAGTCCGCTGCCGGCGGTCGCCCCGATCGGCAAGCCGTCCGAGCGCGAGGTCGATCCGAAGGAGGGCCACCCCGGCCCCCAGCAGGCGCACCGGACCGATCCCGACAAGCCGATCGGACAGCCGCCGCACATCGACACGCCGTCGGAGGGCGAGCACCTGGAATCGCCCGAGCCGGGCCATCCCGCCGGCCAGACCGAGCCGATCGAGGGCGGCGTGCCGGACCCGGAGCACCCGGAGCGGATCGGGGCGACCACGCCGGGGAAGGACACCGCGTAGCGACGCGCGCCGCTCAGGCGCGGGCCGCGGCGACCGCCGCCTGGCCGTAGGAGATGCCGCCGTCGTTCGGCGGCAGGCGCTCGGGCACGAGGACGCGAAGCCCGGTCGCGCGCAGGCCGGCGGCGGTCCGGTCGAGCAGCAGCCGATTCTGGAAGACGCCGCCGGAGAGGACGGTCGAGCTGAGCCCCCGCCGCTCGGCGATCGCCGCGCACGCCGCGGCGGTCGCCGCGGCGAGCGAGTTGTGGAAGCGCGCGGCGACGAGGGCCGGCTCGCTCCCCGCGGCGAGGTCCTCGACAACCGCCCGGATCGTCTCCCGGGGATCGAGGATCAGCGGCACGGAACCGTCGCCCGCGACGACCGCGAGGGGATAGGCCTCGGCCTCCTCGAGCGCGGCGATCCCCTCGAGCTCGGCCGCCGCCTGGCCCTCGTAGTTGACGGTGGCGCGAACTCCGGCGATCGCCGAGACGGCGTCGAAGAGGCGCCCGACGCTGCTCGTGGGCGGCGACGCGACGCCGGAGCCGGCGAGCTCGGCGACCGCCGTCCAGCTTCGCTCGTCGACCGCCCCCGCGAGCGTCCGCGGGATCGGCGGCACCGGCCGGTCGCCGGCCGCGGCCAGCCACGAGCACGCCATCCGCCAC
>JBKPNB010000298.1:0-13188 GCA_046732395.1 Actinomycetota bacterium
GGGCGGGCTCGCGCGGCGGGCCGATCAGCCAGACCCAGAGCCGCTGGGCGCGGGCGGCCATCAGACCGCCGCCGCGGCGAGCCGCGGGGGTGGGGCGGAGGCGAGCTCCTCGTCGGTCGGCTCGGGGCCGGGCTCGAGGGCGGCCGGCGCCTCGTTCACGCCGGCGGCCGGGTAGCGGCGCCAGAGCTCGTTCAGGGTCGCCTGGACGTAGCCCGGGATCGCCGGGATGAAGGCGATTGAGACGGTGAAGACGGCCACCAGCCAGCCGCTCGCGAGTTCGGACTGCCCGTAGCGCTCCGCGCGACGGACGCGGCCGACGAACCCGATCAGGGACACGATCGGCGGCACCAACAGCAGCAGCCCGGGGACGAGCGCGAGCACCGAGCGGGCCGGCTTCGAGGCGGCCAGCCGATCGTCGCGGTAGGCGCGCCCGTAGTCGCGGAGCTCGGCGTTGACGCGCCCATACCAGACGACGCCGTAGACCCCGAGCGTGACGAGCGTGAGGCCGACCGTCGCGAGCGGACGGCGCACCCGCGCGCGGGCGCCGTAGGCGTCGATCTCGCCGGCCACGCTGGCGCGTAGTCTAGTCTGCCTGCCCGCTTCGACCATGACCGCGGCCCCCAACATCTTCCCCAAGCAGTACCTGGTGACGGGCGGGCCGACGCCGCTCCCGCCGCGGGTGTCGCAGGCGATGGCGGAGCCGATCCTCTACCACCGCGCGCCGGCCTTCATCGAGGTCTACCGGCGGGTCCTCGAGCGACTGCCGATCGTCTTCGGCACCGCCAACGACGTGCTCTGCTTCGCCGCGTCGGGGACCGGCGCGATGGAATCCGCGGCCGCCAACCTCGTCGTCGCGGGCGAGCCGGCGGTGGTCGCCTCCTGCGGCAAGTTCGGCGAGCGCTGGGCCGAGCTCTGCCGGGCGTTCGGCGCCGACCTCCGCCACGTCGCCTTCGAGTGGGGCGAGCGGGTCGATCCCGACCGCGTCGACGCCGAGCTCGCGGGCCTCGATCGGCCGCCGCGGGCCGTGTTCGTGACCCATTCGGAGACCTCGACCGGGGTCGTCAACGACGTCCGCGCCCTCGGCGAGGTTGCCCGCAGGCACGACTCGATCCTCTGCGTCGATGCCATCTCGAGCATCGGGGCGGTCGAGCTGCCCCAGGACGACTGGGGAATCGACGTCGTCCTCGGCGGCTCGCAGAAGTCGCTGATGTCGCCTCCCGGGCTCGCCTTCGCCTCGGTCTCCGAGCGGGCGATGGCGCGGGCCGAGGAGAACCCGGCGCCCCGCTACTACTACGACTGGGCGCTGACCGCGGCCGGCCAGCGGCAGGACCCGCCGAACTCGGCCTTCACCCCGGCCGTGACGCTGTTTCGGGCGCTCGACGTCGCGCTCGAGATGCTGATGGCCGAGGGTCTCGACCGCGCCTACGCGCGGCACGCGATCCTCGCCCGCGGCGCCAGGGCGGGCATCGAGGCGCTGGGACTCGAGCGGTTCGGCCCCGACGACGACGACGCGAATGTGGTCACCGTCGCCCGGATCCCCGACGAGGTCGACGGCGGCCGCGTTCAGAAGCTGATGCGCGACCGCTACGGGGTCACGGTCCTCGGTGGGCAGGGGCCGCTGAAGGGGAAGATCGTCAGGATCGCCCACTGCGGCTGGTTCGGGGGCTTCGACATCGTCATCGCCCTCGGCGCGCTCGAGAGCGCGCTCCGCGACGCGGGGCTCGATGTCGAGCCCGGGGCGGGCGCCGGGGCCGCCGAGCGGGTCTTCGCCGACGCCGGCGTCGCCGCCGAGCCCGTCGGCTAGCCGGTCGTGGCGCGCGGGACCGCCGAGGCCGAACCGGGGACGCTGGGGGCGCCGGTCCTCCGGGTGCTCGTCAAGGAGCCAATCGCCGCGTCTGGCGTCGACCTGCTCGAGCGCGACTTCGAGGTCGAGCTGGGGCTCGACTGGGCGGACGGCGACCTCGCCGGCCGGATCGCCGACTTCGACGCGATCATCGTCCGCTCGGCGACCAAGCTCACCGCCGAGCTGATCGACCGCGGCGAGCGGCTGAAGGTGATCGGGCGGGCCGGCACCGGGGTCGATAACGTCGATGTCGAGGCGGCGACCAAGCGGGGGATCGTCGTCGTCAACGCCCCGGAGTCGAACTCGGTGGCGGCGGCCGAGCACACGCTGGCGCTGGCGCTGGCGCTGTGCCGCAACGTCCCCCAGGCGCATGCCTCGCTCGCCGCCGGCGAGTGGGCAAGATCGCGCTTCGGCGGCACCGAGCTCTACGGGAAGACGCTCGGCGTGATCGGCTTCGGCCGGATCGGCCAGCTCGTCGCCAAGCGCGCGCAGGCGTTCGACATGGAGGTCCTCGCCTACGACAAGTTCGTCGCCCCCGAGCGGTTCCGCGAGCTCGGGGTCGAGGGGGTGGAGGTCACCGACGAGCTCTACGCCCGCGCCGATTTCATCACCATCCACCTCCCGAAGACGCCCGAGACCGTCAACTGGATCGACGCTGAGGCGATCGCCAGGATGCGCGATGGGGTGCGGATCGTCAACTGCGCCCGCGGCGAGCTCGTCGACCTCGCCGCGCTCGAGGCGGGCCTCGACTCGGGCAAGGTCGCCGGCGCGGCCCTCGACGTGTTCCCGTCGGAGCCGCTCACCGAGCATCCGCTGTTCGGGCGCGACGACGTGGTCGTCACCCCGCACCTCGGCGCCTCCACCGCCGAGGCGCAGGACCGGGCCGGGACGGTGACCGCCGAGCAGGTCCGGGCGGCGCTCGCCGGCGGGGTGGTGACGAACGCGGTCAACATCGCCGCCGTCCGCCCGGAGGAGATGGAGGCGCTGGCGCCGTTCGTCCCGCTCTGCGAGATGCTCGGCCGCCTGGCACAGGGCCTCGGCGCCGGCGCCGTCGAGCGGGTCCAGGCCGAGTTCCGGGGCCGGATCGCCGACCACGACACGCGCCTGCTGGGGATCGCGGTGCTGGTCGGGATCCTCTCCGGCCACACCGAGGAGCAGGTGAACCTGGTCAACGCGGCCGCGATGGCCGACGAGCGGGGGATCGAGCTCGTCGAGCTCAAGGACGCCCTCTCGGAGGACTTCACAGAGCTCGTCACCGTCTGCATCGAGTCGGGCGCCGAGCGGGTCGAGGTGGCGGGAACCGGGGTCGGACCGCGGAACGTCCCCTATCTGGTGAGGGTGTGGGGGCAGAGTTTCTACATGCCGCTCGCCGAGCACCTAGCGGTGTTCCGCTACCGCGACCAGCCGGGGATGATCGGCCGGGTGGGGACGATCCTCGGCCAGCGCGGGGTGAACATCGCCTCGGCGGCGGTCGGCGCCGAGGCATCCGGCCCGGACGCGGTGATGGCGCTCACCACCGACGCCGCCGTCCCGCCGGCCCTCATCGACGAGATCGCCGGCCAGGCGGGCTTCTTCGCCGGCCGCGCCGTCGACCTATAGGGTCGCCGTGACATGAAAGCGGTGGTCATCACCCGCCACGGGCCGCCCGAGGTGCTGCGGGTCGAGCAGCGCCCGGACCCTCCGGTCGGGCCGGGGCAGGTCCGGATCGCGGTCAAGGCGGCGGGGATCAACTTCGCGGACACGATGGCCCGCGCCGGGACCTACCGCGACGCGCCGCCGCCGCCGTGCGTGGTGGGCTACGAGGTGGCCGGCGAGGTGGAGTCGGTTGGCGAGGGGGTCGACTCGCACCACCTCGGCGACCGGGTCCTCGCCGGGACCCGGTTCGGCGGCCACGCGGAGCTCGTCACGGTGCCCGCCGACCAGGCCCTGCCGCTTCCCGAGAAGCTCTCGTTCGAAGAGGGGGCGGCGTTCCCGGTCAACTACGGCACGGCGTACGCGGCGCTGGTGATCATGGGCGGGCTGAAGGAGGGGGAGCGGGTCCTGATCCACGCCGCCGCCGGCGGGGTGGGAATCGCCGCCACCCAGATCGCGCGCTCGCGTGGAGCCGAGATCTTCGGCACCGCCTCACCGTCGAAGCACGACGCCTGCCGCGAGCAGGGGGTCGCCCATCCGATCGACTACCGCAACCTCGACTTCGCCGACGAGATCATGCGGATCACTGGCGGCGAGGGCGTCGACGTGATCATCGACGCGATCGGCCCCTCGAGCTTCCGCAAGGACTACCGGATCCTCCGCCAGGGCGGCCGGCTGATCATGTACGGGGCGTCGGAGATCCAGACCGGCGAGAGTCGCGACCTGCTCGCCGTCGCCAAGGCGGTCGCCGGAATGCCGCTGGCGACGATGCCCTGGTGGAAGAGCGTCGGGGCGATGAACGAGAACAAGTCCGTGGCGGGGCTCAACATGCTCTCGTGGTGGGACCGCGAGGGCAGCCTCGACCGGGCCGTCGAGCCGCTTCGGGCCGGACTCGAAAGCGGCGAGTTGCGCCCCGTCGTCTCCGAGTCGTTCGCGTTCGAGCGCGCCGCCGACGCCCATCGCTTCATCGCCGAGCGGCGCAACGTCGGCAAGGTCGTGCTCGTCCCGGGTTGATCGCCGCGGCGCGGGGGGCTGGGCCGTGATCCTGCTGGCGAGCATCGGCAGCGTCTATCAGCGGGCGATCGTCGACACCGGCCGCCAGGCCGAGTTCCTGTTCTTCGTCGCGTTCCTCCTCACCTTCGCCTTCATCCGCACCAGCGCCCACCTGATCCGCGCCCAGGTCCGGTGGTGGCCGGGGAACGTGAACGTCGGCGGCACCCATATCCACCACCTGGTCTGGGGCATCCTGCTGCTGCTGATCACCGGCTACGTCGGGGTGGCGATCGCGCCCGGCTCGCCGTGGAAGGAGATCGTCGCGGTCCTGTTCGGGATCGGCACCGGCCTCACCCTCGACGAGTTCGCGCTGTGGCTCGACCTCAAGGACGTCTACTGGTCGGCCCGGGGGCGTCGCTCGATCGACGCGGTCGTCGTCGCGGCGGCGCTGTCGGGGATTGTGCTGGTCGGGTTCAACGCCTGGATCGACGTCGCGAAGGACGTCGAGGACGCGGTGTTCGCGCTCGTCGGCAGCATCGGGCTGCTGACGATCGCCCTGGCGATCGTCAACCTCGCCAAGGAGAAGTTCGCGATGGCCCTCGTCGGGCTCTTCTTCCCGCCGGTCGCGCTCGTCGGCGCGCTTCGCCTCGGCAGGCCCCACTCGCTCTGGGCGCGGCTCTACGGCGAGCGCAAGATGGCCCGCGCGCGGGCCCGGTTCCGCTCGAGGTCGAACGACCCGGGGCCGGCGAAGGCCGCGGCGCCGACCGACTCCGCCGCGACCACGCAGTCCGGAGCGGGCCGCGAACGGGCTGGGTAGGGGCCGAAATTGGCGGCGCCTCGCCGCCGCTGCTACTCTCCGCCGACCCGAATGGCACACCGGCTCGACAGCCTGGCGCTCCTCCTTCTCCTCCCCCTGCGGGGGGAGTAGCGCTGGGCGGCGCGAGAGCCGCGAACGACAGGTCGAATTCGGTTCTAGGAGAAGGAGGAAGGCGCGATGAGCGCTGACGGCAACCAGGCAGGTCAGGTGGCGCCCGCGAAGCGAGTGGACATCTTCGACACGACGCTTCGCGACGGCGAGCAGTCTCCGGGGATCTCGCTCAACGTCTTCGAGAAGGTCGAGATCGCCCAGCAGCTCGCGCGGCTCGGGGTCGACGTGATCGAGGCCGGGTTCCCGATCACCTCGCCCGGCGATTTCGAGGCGGTCGAGACGATCGCCCGGAGCGTCGAGGGGCCGGTGATCTGCGGCCTTGCCCGGACCCACAAGGCCGACATCGACGCCGCCTGGAACGCGATCAAGGACGCCGAGCGGCCGCGGATCCACACCTTCATCTCCACCTCGGACATCCACATCACCCACCAGCTCCGGACCACGCGCGAGGACGTCAAGGGCCAGGCCCGCGCCGCGGTCGCGCTCGCCCGCTCCTACGCCGACGACGTCGAGTTCTCGCCGATGGACGCCACCCGCGCCGACGTCGAGTTCACGGCCGAGGTCTGCGCGATCGCGGTCGAGGAGGGGGCCACAGTGGTCAACATCCCCGACACGGTCGGCTATACGACGCCGTCCGAATACACCGCGTACTTCCGGCGCCTCCACGAGCTGGTCCCGGAGCTGGCCGGGGTAAGCACCTCGGTCCACTGCCACGACGACCTCGGGCTCGCCGTCGCCAACTCCTACGCCGGCGTCCTCGCCGGCGCCCGTCAGGTCGAGTGCGCGGTGAACGGGATCGGCGAGCGGGCCGGCAACTGCTCGCTCGAGGAGATCGTGATGCTGCTGCGGACCCGGCGCGACGTGCACGGACTCGACACCGGCGCCAACACCCGCGAGCTCGCCCGCACCAGCCGGATGGTCTCGCGGTTCACCGGCTACGCGGTGCAGCCGAACAAGGCCGTCGTCGGCCGGAACGCGTTCGCGCACGAGTCCGGGATCCACCAGGACGGCGTGCTGAAGGAGCGGACCACCTACGAGATCATGGACGCCACCGAGATCGGGCTGGAGTCGAACTCGATCGTCCTCGGCAAGCACTCCGGCCGCCACGCGCTCCGCGACGCGCTCGAGCAGCTCGGGTTCAAGGTCGAGGGGAACACGCTGAGGGAGGCGTTCGCGCGGTTCAAGGAGGTCGCCGACCGCAAGAAGCAGGTGACCGCACTCGATCTCGAGGCGATCGTCTCCGAGGGGGTCCGCGCGGGCGGCGAGCGCTACGAGCTCGCCTGGTTCGAGGTCCAGGCCTCCTCGCGGCGGCCGCCGCATGCCCGCGTCGCCGTCAGCACCCCGGCCGGCGAAGAGGTGATCGGCGACGCATCCGGCGACGGTCCGGTCGACGCCATCTTCGTCGCGATCCAGGACGCGACCGGCGTCGAATGCGAGCTCGGCCAGTACACGGTCTCCGCCGTGACCGAGGGGGAGGATGCGCTGGGCGAGGTGACGGTGATGCTCAGGGCGGCGGGACGGCTCGCGAGCGGCCAGGGCGTCGCGACCGACATCCTCGAGGCCTCCGCGCGCGCCTACGTACGCGCGCTGTCGAACGCCCTCGAGGGGGCGGCGATCCGCGAGGCCGAGGCGCTCACCGCCGGTGCCGCCTCCGAGCCGGCGACCCCCGGGCCGTAGGACCGAAGCTGCGAGTTCCTGACGGCTGTACGTGATAGCGTACAGCCCGATGGCGACCAGCGCGACGATCGATCACCCCGCCGACGCCCCCGACCGTCTCGTCGAGATCGGGCCGCGGGTCCGGGCGCTGCGAGAGGCGATGGGGCTCTCGCTCCGCGACCTCTCGGGCCGCACCGGGGTGAGCCCGCCGATGCTCTCCCAGGTCGAGAGGGGCGAGACGAGCCCGACGCTGGCGGTGGCCGCCCGCATCGCCGCCGGCCTCGAGCTCAGCCTCTCCCAGCTCCTGCGGCTCGACGAGGGCCGCAACGTGGCGATCGTCCGCGCCGGGGAGCGGCGAAGCCGGACCAGGCGCGGCCATCGAACGGAGGAGCTGACCCCGCCGCTGCCGGGCCAGCGCGCCGATGTCTCGCTCCACGAGCTCGCGCCCGCGGCGAGCACCGGGGGGCCCGGCGACCCGCCCCTGCACGAACCCGGGAGCCGGGAGACGGCGATCGTCCTCGACGGCGAGGTGGCCTTGGTCGTCGACGGCGAGCACCACCCGCTCGGCGCGGGCGACAGCGTCACGTTCGACGCGGACCTACCGCATCACTTCCGAAACGACGGCTCGAACCCGGCGCGCTTCCTCGCCGTCGTCGCCGCCGGGCTCCGGCGGAGCTAGTGATGCCACGGACGCTGTTCGACAAGATCTGGTCGGCCCACGAGGTCGACGACGGCCTCATCTACATCGACCTCCACCTCGTCCACGAGGTCACCTCGCCGCAGGCGTTCGACGGGCTGCGGCTCGCGGGCCGGGCCGTGCGCCGCCCCGACAAGACCCTGGCCACCGCCGACCACAACGTCCCGACCGACGGGACACCCGCGGCGCGGCTGATCGCCGACGAGCTCTCGCGGGTCCAGGTGGAGACCCTGGAGCGGAACTGCGAGGAGTTCGGAATCCCCCTGTTCTCGCTCGGCTCGGAGCGGCAGGGCATCGTTCACGTGATCGGGCCCGAGCTCGGCGTCACCCAGCCCGGCTTGACGATCGTCTGCGGCGACAGCCACACCTCGACCCACGGCGCGTTCGGCGCCCTGGCGTTCGGAATCGGGACCTCCGAGGTGGAGCACGTGCTCGCCACCCAGTGCCTCGTCCAGCGCCGCCCGAGGACGATGCGGATCAACTACTCCGGCGGCGTCGGCGCGGGGGTGATGCCGAAGGACCTGATCCTGGCGACGATCGGCCGCCTCGGCACGGGCGGCATGACCGGGCACGCGGTCGAGTACGCGGGCGCGCCGATCGAGGCGCTCTCGATGGAGGGCCGGATGACGATCTGCAACATGACGATCGAGGGGGGCGGCCGGGCGGGGATGATCGCCCCGGACGAGACGACGTTCGACTGGATCGCCGGCCGCCCGGCGGCTCCGGACGACCTCGACGCGGCGATCGAGCGCTGGCGCGAGCTCCGCAGCGACGACGGCGCGGCGTTCGACTGCGAGGTCACCATCGACGCCTCGGAGATCTCGCCGATGGTGACCTGGGGGACGTCGCCGGGGATGGTGACCGAGGTCACGGGCGCGGTTCCCGATCCGGCGTCGTGGGGCGAGGGGCCAGCGGACCGCGACGTCGCCGAGCGGGCGCTCGCCTACATGGGCCTCCGCCCGGGAACGCCGATCCGCGACATCCCGCTCGACCGGGTCTTCATCGGCTCCTGCACGAACTCGCGGATCGGCGACCTCCGCGACGCGGCGAGCATGATCGACGGACGGCGGGTGGCGAGTTCGGTCCGGGCGATGGTGGTCCCCGGCTCGCAGCAGGTCCGCGCCCAGGCCGAGGCCGAGGGGCTCGACGAGGCGTTCCGCTCCGCCGGGTTCGAATGGCGGACGGCGGGTTGCTCGATGTGCCTCGGCATGAACCCCGACATCCTCGCTCCAGGCGAGCGCTGCGCCTCGACCTCGAACCGCAACTTCGAGGGCCGCCAGGGCCGCGGCGGGCGCACCCACCTGGTGAGCCCGCGGATGGCGGCGGCGGCGGCGATCGAGGGCAGGTTCGTGGATATCAGGGGGTGGGATTGATGGCAGGTCGCAGGTCGCAGGTGGCAGGTCGAGCTGGGCCACGGCACCTCTCCACATGCCACATGCCACATGCCACATGCCGAGGCAGCGCGTGAAGCCCGTGGACGTCATCGAAGGAGGGGTCTCGGTCCTGAATCGCGCCGACGTCGACACCGATCAGATCATCCCCAAGCAGTTCCTGAAGCGGGTCGAGCGGACCGGGTTCGGGGAGTTCCTCTTCTACGACTGGGCCCGATCCGGCGAGATCGAGCTCGAGCGGAATCCGATCCTCGTCGCCGGTCGCAACTTCGGATGCGGTTCCTCGCGCGAGCACGCCGCCTGGGCGCTCGAGGACTTCGGCTTCGAGGCGGTGGTCGCGCCGTCGTTCGGCGAGATCTTCTACGTCAACTGCACGAAGATCGGGCTGTTGCCGGTGATCCTCGATCTCGACCGCTGCAAGGCGGTCGCCGCCGCCGGCGAGGCCCGGATCGACGTCGACGATCAGACCGTGACCTGCGCCGCCGGCGTCTTCGGCTTCGAGATCGACGAGGAGGTCAAGCACCGGCTGCTCCACGGCCTCGACGACGTCGGGCTGACGCTCGAGCGCGCGGCGGCGATCGACGCCTTCGAAGCCTCGGGCGCCGCGAGCCGCGGCCCGGTGACGACGGCGCTTCGGTGAGCGTGACCGTCGACTGGGACGCCGGCGCGTACGAGCGGGTCGCCGCTCCCCAGGAGGAGTGGGGGAGGCAGGTGATCGCCCGGCTCGAGCTCCGCGGCGACGAGGCGGTGCTCGACGCCGGCTGCGGCAACGGCAAGGTGACCGCGCTTCTCCTCGAGCGGCTCCCGAACGGCCGGGTGATTGGCGTCGACTCCTCGCCGTCGATGATCGGGCGGGCGCGGGAGGCGATCGGCGGCGATCCCCGGGTGGAGCTGCGCGTCGGGGATCTGCTCGACCTCGATCTCACCGACGAGGTCGACGTCGCCTTCTCGACCGCCACCTTCCATTGGATCCTCGACCACGAGCGGCTCTTCACCCGCCTGCGCGCCGCGCTTCGCCCCGGCGGCCGGCTCGAGGCCCAGTGCGGGGGCGAGGGCAACATCGCCGAGATCCAGCGGGTCCTCGATTCGCTTTCCGGCGACGAGCGCTTCTCGGCCTATCTGCGCCCGAGCCTGCGGCCATGGAACTTCGCGAGCATCGGCGACACCGAGGTGCGGCTTCGCCGGGTGGGCTTCGAGGTGGGGCGGGTCACCCTCGAGCCCTGGCCGGTCACCCCGCGCGAGCCGCGCGCCTTCCTCGCGGCGGCGATCTTGCCCTGGCACCTCGATCGACTCCCGCCCGAGCTCCGCGACGAGTTCATCACCGCGGTGCTGGCGGCGATGCCGGGACAGCTGACGATCCGCTACGTCCGTCTCAACATCTCCGCCCGCCGCCCGGCCTGAGTTCCTCGGCAGCCGAGCCCGGGGGCGTCCGGGATATCCTCGCGCACGGTGGCCAGAGCGAGCGGGAGGGCATGGATCGTCCGGGCGGTGGTGGGCCTTGTCGCGCTGGCGGCCGGGGGAGTCGCGGTCGCCGCCGCGATCCAGGGGCGGATCGGCCCCTCGAACCGGATCCAGCCCAACGGCCGCAAGGTCGTCCCGGCCGGTGAGCTCAGCAAGCTCGGCAACGCTCCCGCCGGTGGCACCCTGACCCGGGACGGGCGCTACCTGTGGACGCTGTCGGCGGGGCGCGGCATCAACGACATCCGGATCGTCGCCGCGACGGGAAGACGCAAGGGCGAGGTGGTCCAGAAGGTGCTGATGCCGGGCCTCTCGGGCGGAATCGTCATGGACCCGACCAAGAACGTCGCCTACGTGGCGGGCGTCGCCGACTCGAACCACACCGACGAGCAGGTGCCGGCGAGCATCCCCGGGCGCGAGGGCGATGTCATCCAGGTGCTCCGCTACAAGCGGCGCAGCGGCCGGGCCTCGCGCGCCGGCGCGATCCCGGTCCCGCCGCCGGCGACGGCGTCCCCCTACCAGGAGTTCCCCCCGAACGCCACCAAGACCCTTGCCTGGCCGCGCGATCTCGCGATCAGCCCGGACGGCCACACGCTGCTGGCCGCGCTCAACCTCGCCGACGCCGCGGCGGTGATCGATACCCGCACGCGCGCCGTCCGCTACGTCCCGGTTGGCCACTATCCGTACGGCGCGGCGATCACTCGCGACGGACGCTTCGGGCTCGTCACCAGCGAGACCGCCGGGTCGCTCGCGGTGATCGACCTCCCGAGCGCGAGCGTCACGGGGACGATCCAGGTCGGCCCGCGGCTGTCCCACCCCGAGGGCATGGCGGTCGACCCCCGCGGCCACCGCGCCTTCGTCGCGATCGCGAACGACGATGAGATCGCCGTCGTCAATACCCACTCGATGAAGGTCGAGCGAATGCTGTCGGTCGCGCGCTCGCCGGGCAACGGCACGACGCCGGTCCAGCTCAGCGTCACCCACGACGGGTGCTACCTGATCTCCGCCGACGCCGGAGAGGACGCGCTCGCACTGTTCCGGCTCCCGGGCCCGAGACGTCATTGCAAGCGGGCCCACGGCGCGAGGCATTGGCGGGCCTGGCAGCTCGCCGGCCGGGTCCCGACCGCCGCCTACCCGGTCGCCGCCGCGCCGACCCCGGACAACAAGCGGCTCGCCTGGATCGCGTCGAAGGGGCTCGGGGTCGGGCCCAATCCGCACGGGCCGAATCCGAACTCGCCGAGCGATTCCGACAACCAGATCAACCGTTTCCAATACCTGCCGTCGATCGTCCGCGGCGAGTCGGGGATCCTCGACTTCCCCAAGGTCAAGGGGCTCCGCCGCCTGACCCCGAAGGCCGACCGGGAGATCGTCCCGACCAACCACCGCGAGGCGCCCAAGGGAACCCCGCTGCGGGCCAACGGCCCGATCAAGCACGTCTTCTACGTCGTCAGGGAGAACCGCACCTACGACCAGGTCCTCGGCGACGTCGGCCGCGGCGACGGCGACCCGCACCTGACCGTCTTCGGCAAGAAGCTGACGCCGAACCTGCATGCGCTGGTCCGCAGGTTCCCGCTCCTCGACCACGTCTACGCCAACTCGGAGGCGTCGATCGACGGCCACTACTGGACCGCGGCGGGCGCGGTCTCCGACTACGTGATCAAGGGCTGGCCGCAGAACTACGCCGGTCGCGGCCGTCCTTACGACTTCGGCGCCTACGAGGTGAGCGCGCCGCCGAAGGGCTACATCTTCCAGCGGCTCCTGAAGGCGAACGTCCCGTTCTTCAACTACGGCGAGGCGCTCGCCGGCCTCTCCCCGTTCCCGGACAAGGACCGCACCCCCGCTCAGGCGGCCGTCAACGCCGAGGTGCTCGCGCACACGGACGGGCAGGTGTTCGGCGGCTGCTACGACAGCGACATCGCGATCTTCCGGAGCCTCCTGACGCCGGCCGACGTCTACGACTCCTCGCTCCCGCCGGGCGCCGACCCCCTCTCGCACTCGCGCTTCGATTGCTTCAAGCAGCACTTCGAGGGCCAGCTCGCCGGCGGGGGCGTGCCGACGTTCAACTACATCGTCCTGCCGCTCGATCACACGCAGGGCGTCTCGCCCGGCGCCCGCACCCCCGACGCCGAGGTCGCCAACAACGACTGGGCGCTCGGGCAGATCGTCGACGAGATCTCGCACTCGCCGATCTGGAGGAGCTCGCTGATCCTCGTCCAGGAGGACGATTCCCAGGACGGGGCGGACCACGTCGATGCGCACCGTATCCCGGCCCTGGCGATCAGCCCCTACGCCCGCAAGGGCGCGGTCGTCCACACGCGCTACGACCAGCTCTCGATCCTACGGACGGCCGAGCTCGTGATGGGCCTGAAGCCGAAGTACCTCGGCGAGGTCCACGCCGTCCCGATGTACGACGCCCTCGGCCGCAAACCGTCGAACTCGGCGCCGTACCACGCGATCGTGCCGAACGTCGACATGACCGCGCGAAATCCGAATACGGCGGCGAATCGGCGCGCCTCGGCCGGGCTCCCCTTGAACCTCCCGGACCAGGTGCCGCAACGCCGGCTCGACGCCATCCTCTGGCGGTACCGGC
>JBKPNB010000299.1:0-7185 GCA_046732395.1 Actinomycetota bacterium
ACCTCATCGCCCGCGGGCAGCAAGCGATCCACGTGAACCTCCATCGTTCCGAGCACCTCGCCGAGGTCTCGAAAGTGTGCGGCTGCGACCTCCGCCCCCCGGTAGACGCCGCCATCGGGCATCTCGGGGGCGTCGTGCCACTCGAAATCATCGCTCCAGAACGCCCGCGCGGCGTCAAGGCCCCCCGCGTTCCACGCCGCGTAGTAGCGGCGCACAATCTCCACGTTCTCCTCCGACATCGCCCGCGCAGTATCTCGCGTTGGGGAGCAGGCTCGGAGCGGTGACGACACCCTGGAGGGAGCTGGCAGGGCGCCCGGTGAGGTTTCGGCGCGTTGTCCGCCCGATTCGCGGGTTACGTCCGGCGGCGCGAGCTTCCAGCGTTCATCGCCGGGGCGCCTCGATGACCTCTCGGGTGTGCGGCGTCGGCCCGCCTCGGGATCGGTCCGGGTCGGTCCTCACCCTGTTCGCTGGACCCAAGCCTGCCGACGGAGAGACCGAAGCTCGCAGGCGAGTCATCCTCTTGACACGCGAGGGCGCCTCGGCGAGCATTGCGACAAGGAGGCCGAAGGGGAAGCAACTTGTCCCGCGTCCGCACGCACTTGCCGCGCCCGACCCTGATCGGGGGGCTGCTGTTCTTGCTTCTCATCGGGGGCACCATCGTCCTCGCGACCAGGATGACGGGCACTCCCGCCCTAGGTTGGCTCTGGGCCGGGATTTGGGGTGCCCTGGGTATCCGCATCTGGGTCAGATGGGGCTGGGAGGACCTCTTCTCGATTCCGGCGTGCTTCATGATGGCGGTGATCTCGGTGGCGGCTAACTACAACTGGATCTAGGTGCCGCCTGACGAAGCGGTGGCTCGACGCGACGATCAGCCCTGGAAGGTGGAGGAACTGCCGCCGGGGAGCCGACGCCAGACGTGGAAGCTCGTCCTCCTGATCATGGTCGTCGACGTCTTCGTGATTCCGTTCCTCGCTTTCATCGTCCAGCGGCTCGTGAGCCCCTGATCCTCCGCTAGGAGCCCGACCGTCCGGCTCCGGCCAAATCGCTACCGCCCGCGAGGTCAGCGGTCGTCATCTCGGCGCGATCGACGACGCCGCCCCGTCGCGCCGCTCGTGCTCTTGGCGTTCCTCGTTTTTCCGGCTGGCTCATCAGCGGGGCGCCGCCGGTCGGCGGCCCCGGACGCCAGGCCGAAGCCCGGCGTTTCGCCTAGGCCCAAAAGCCCCACTTGTGCGTGGCTCGGTGGTGCTTGTAGTCCACCGAGACGTTGGCAAACCGCGCGCAGGTCTTGTAATCGCGCGTCTGGTACGGCGCGTAGCTGGCCGACAGCTTGCCGCTCGTGTCGAACAGGTGCGTCACCCGGTGCTCGGAGAAGCCCTTACGCACCTGCTTGAACTCGCGCTTTGTGACACATCCAGGGCCGTCCGCCGAGGCGACGCCCGGCGTCGCCGCGACCAGTCCCACCGCCGCCAGCCCGGCGACGATCATTGCCTTGTATCGGAGCATGGTTGTCCTCCTGGTGGGTTGATTACTCCAAGGCCCCGGGCGGGAGTCGAACCCGCCCGCGGCGGTGTCATCCGCGGCATCGAGCGCCGCGTCGATGGCCAGCAGGCCGATCATTCGGCGAGAACCGCGCCTTAGTGGCAGCCGTATTTCTGCGCCAGGATCGGGACGATCTTTCCCCTCGGCGATCCTTCGCGACAGACGGTGTAGTTCTGAGGGACGATGATCCCGAATGCCGTATCGGTATTCGAAACGTCGGCGTTGAATCCAGCTTGCGAAAGCAACTGCTTTGCTTTCGGCAGGGTCAAGCCCTCGACGTTCGGCGGCGATCCCGAGGGTGTCTCCGTCGTTGTCGGGTCGGTCGGCGCGGCCTTAGCCGAGGTCGTGGGCTTGACCGTCTTCGCCGCCTGCACGACCGTCTTCGGCCGCGCCGCCTTCTTAAACCATCGCTTAATGGATCGCATGGATCGCGTAACCACTCGGGGAAATGGTCTCGAAAGCATGTAGCCATTGGCGGGGGCGACCCTCGCACAGCCTCCGGCTGGCAGTACCGTGCGGACGGAACGAGAACCCTTCCGCGGCTCACCAATGCCTGAAACCCCTCTCGCGAACCTCGCTGCGGGCTGATGCGCGCGACCCGGGCGCCGAACCGACGCCGGATACGTCCGGTCCGCGCCTCCTCCGGTCGCGCGATGCGATAGCGAGGTGGAGCCAGCGGTGGGCTTCCGCGCCTCGCCCGAGGCGAGCGCCTCCCCGGCTCAGTCGAAACGCGTCCCTTTCGCGCAAAGGACGAGCGCGCGGGCCGGGACACCCGGCGGTCGTCCCGAGCGGTCAGTTCGGTCTACTCCCCCTCGCACCGCGAGGCTGTGTCGAGAAGCGACCGAGATGCCCGCCTTCCTCTGCGGTCAACAGCCGAAACACTGGTCCGGCGAGTTTCCCGCGATGGCGCTATGGGCAACCGTCAGCGGTTCGCTCTGGATGTACAGACCACCGCCTTGCAGGCTCGCACCTGTACCCCCAGTCAGGCTGTTGCCGGTGATCGGGCTGTTCATCAGGGTGAGTGGCCCTCCCGGCGGCCCGTTCGGGATCGGCGCGTCGAAGATGCCGCCGCCCTGCGCAATCGCGCCCTGGCTCTCGGCATCGGCCCGGTTGCCGCTCACCGCCGTCTTGCGCAGCGTCATGCCGCCCTCGTCGGCCAGGAGTCCGCCGCCCCTCACCGTCGCGGTCCCCTGCGGGCTGGACGCCTTCAGCTCGTTGCCTTGAACGAGGCCGTTGGAGATCGATCCGAAGAAGATCGAGGCGCCTCCCGCGGCGCTTGCATTTCCGGCGACCGAGCGCGCGCTGACGGTGTTGCCGACGAAGCGCGTGCTGTTGACCTTCCCGTGCATCTCGCCGGCGGCCGAGTCTCCGGAGGCGTCGCTCGATGAGCCCGGCAGCGTCAGCGCACGGATGCGGTTGGCGGAGAGGACGCTGTGGTTGAGGTGGAACTTCGGGCCGAGGTCGACGTGGACGCCGCCCGAGAACGCACTCGCGTAGCCGACCTCGTTCGTCATCGTCGCGGAGTTGCCGGAGATCGCGCTGTTATTGATCGTTGCGGCCGGCACGTCGCCGGAGAGATGGACCCCTCCCGCGATCGCGACCAGGTCAACCGAGTCCGGGAGGGCGGCGTTGAGCGTCGCCCTGTTGTCGGTCACCGAGCTATTGCTCATCTTCAGCGTGCCGCCCTCGACGAAGACGCCGCCCGAGTCGGCGAAGCGCCCGTTCGGCGCGCTCGCCCTCGTCCGGTTGCGGTCGATGACGCTATTCGAGATCGTCAACGGGGCGAGGTTGTTCTGGATCGCGCCGCCGTTGGCATCGCTCGCGACGTTCGACAGACCCGACGCCGAGCCGACGCGGTTGTGGCTGATCGTCGTGTTCGCCAGTGTCAGCGTTCCCCAGTTGTCGATCCCGCCGCCGGCGGCGAGCGCGAACGGACAGGGACCGCCCGGACAGTCGGGCCCGACGGGAAGCGCGTGCGTCGGAGCGACGCGGTTGCCCGTGATGACGCTGTTCGAGATCGTCACCGTCGCGCCGCCACTGAAGTCCGCGTTCGGCGGGATCTCGACCCCGCCGCCGAGCGCGATCACCCCGTCCTCCCCGGTGAACGGCACCGATTCCGGGCTCGAGCGGGCGACCCCTCCCGTGATCGTCACACCGTCGATCGCGACCGTCGGCTCGCTCGAGGCGCCGTAGCTGCCGATCGTCAGCACCGAGGGCCCGCCGCTGATGGTCGTCGTCCCGGGTCCCGCCCCGGCGAGCTTCACGCTGACATCGATCGCGATGCCGCCGGCGTAGGTGCCGGGGCCGATCTTGATCGTGTCGCCGTCGTTGGCAGCCGCCAGCGCGGGTGCGATCTGCGTATAGGGGCAGCCGCTCTGACAGACGTTGAGCGTCGTCGCCGACGCACGACTTGCCCCAATCAGCGGCAGCGCGGCTACCGCAGCGAAGAACAGGACCAGCCTGCGGCCTCTGCCGCCCAGAAGCGAAACGCCCATCATCCTCCTTCTCCTCTACTGGGATCGGCAGCGGAACAACGCCGCCGTAAACCTCGCCCGCGACTTCGCCCGAGGCTTCGACGCATGTCCGCGTCCTCCCCTACCCCGATCCCCAATCGGGGATGAAGCTGTTGTCGTTGGTGTGGGTGGTCCTGGTGATCCCGGTCCCGTCCGGCTTCATCCCGTAGATCTGCTCTGCGTTGCGGTTGCGGGTCGACGAACGGCGCGCCGGTTGCCAGGAACCCCCACTCCGATTCGCGCTTCCCGGGCTCAGGCCTCCGCTCCCCGTCGGAAGCGGCGTCCCCCTGCGGCGGCGGTTCCTCCGAGCCGGCCTCTGGCGGTCGGGGGCGCACTGGTGGCTTCTCCGGCGGCGGCTGTTCCTGGTCGTCCCAGGGCGGCTGGTCGGTCGGCATGGGAGCGACTATCGCCCAGCCCGCCCACGGCGCGGTAACGGCGCGGTAATGTCGTCGTGGTGGGCCTGGAGTTCCGGATCCTGGGGCCGCTCGAGGTCCGCGAGGGCGATCGGCTGCTCGAACTGCGCGGGGCGAAAAAGAAGCTGCTGCTCGGGATGCTGCTGCTGCGCGCCAATGAGGTGGTGCCGAGGGAGGCGCTGATCGACGTGATCTGGGGCGTGGACCCTCCCGAGACCGCACGCAAGGCCCTGCAGAACTCCGTCTCACAGTTGCGCAAGCTCCTCGCTCGGCCCGGCGGCGAGCCGGTGATCGTCACGCGATCGCCCGGTTACGAGCTGCGCGTCGAAGCCCCGCAGCTGGACTTAGCGCGCTTCGAGCGGGCGCTGGATGAGGCCGAGCGCGCTGGCGGCCCCCGCGCCGTCGCCCAGGGCCTGGGGGCGGCGCTGGCGCTTTGGCGAGGCCCGGCGTTGGCGGATGTCGAGCTGGGCGATGCCCTGCACGGGGAGGTCGCGCGCCTGGAGGAGCTGCGCCTGCAGGCGACCGAGGACCGCATCGATGCCGACCTGGCGCTCGGCGATCACGCCGCCGTGATCCCGGAGCTGGAGGCGCTCGTCGCGGAGCATCCGCTGCGCGAGCGGCTTCGCGCGCAGCTCATGCTCGCGCTGTATCGGAGCGGCCGCCAGGCGGACTCGCTCGCTGTGTACCGCGACACGCGGCGCGTGCTCTTGGACGAGCTCGGGATCGACCCCGGTCGCGAGCTGCGCGAGCTCGAGGAGCGGATCCTGGCCCAGGACCCGGGCCTTCAGCCCTCCCAACGGGTGCGGGCGGGCGAGGGCTTGGTCGGCCGCCAGAAGGAGCTTGCAGCGCTGCTGCCGGTGGTCGACGCGGCGCTGGCGGGCAGCGGCGCGATCGTGCTGCTGTCCGGCGAGCCCGGGATCGGCAAGAGCCGGCTCGCCGAGGCCCTGGCCAGGGACGCGGACGAGCGCGGCGCGGCGGTGGCGGTCGGACGCTGTTGGGAGGCCGGCGGCGCCCCCGCCTACTGGCCATGGGCACAGGCGCTCGGTGCCTATGTCCGCGATGCGGATCCCGATGCCGTGCGGTCGGCGTTGGGGCGGGAGGGTGCCGACATGGTCGCGATCGTGCCCGAGCTGACCGATCTCGTTCCGGCGGCGAAGGCGAGCCACGGCGAGGGCGGCCGCTTCCGACAATTCGCCGCGTTCGCCGCGTTCGTGCGGCGGGCGGCGAGCGCATGCCCGCTGGCGCTCTTCCTCGACGACCTTCATGCGGCCGACCCGCCCTCGCTTCTGTTGCTGCGCTTCATGGCGGATGAGGTGGCGCGAGCACCATTGCTGATCGTCGGCTGCTACCGCGACACCGAGGTCGGCGCGACGCTCGCGGCGACGCTTCCCGAGTTCGCCCGGCAGGGCTCGGTTCACCGCGTCAGGTTGAGTGGGCTCGGGCTGGACGAGACGGCGCGCCTGCTCAAGCTCACGACCGGGGCCGCCCTCCCCGATGAGCTGGTCGAGCGCGTACATGAGCGATGCGAGGGCAATCCGCTCTTCGCCGTCGAGACCGGGCGGCTGCTCGCCGCCGGGGGCGTGCGCGGCGACGAGCCGCTGCCCATCCCCGCGGGCATTGCCGAGGCAATCGGTCGACAGCTGCAGGCCACATCCGAGGGCTGCCGTGACCTGCTCGTCCTCGCCTCGATCATGGGACGCGAGTTCGAGGTCGACGCGCTCGGGCGCGCGAGCAGCTTCACCGAGGACGAGATCCTCGACGAGCTAGAGGAGGCCGAGGCCGCCCGCCTGGTCGGCGGGGTGCCGGGGGCGGGCGGTCGCCTGCGCTTCTCCCACATCCTGGTGCGTGACACCGTCTACGACGACCTGCCGGCAGCGCGGCGCATGCGCCTGCACCGCCGGGTGGGCGAGGCATTGGAAGCCCTGCACGCTCGCAACCCGGACCCTCACCTGGCCGAGCTCGCGCACCACTACCTGCTCGCCGGGAGCCAGAGCGCCGGGAAGGCGATCGACTATGCGACGCGCGCCGGTCACAGGGCGGCATCGCTGCTCGCCTACGAGGAGGCAGCCCGCCACTACCAGCGGGCGCTCAATGCGCTCGAGGCGACCGGATCAGGCGATCCTGCCCGCACCTGTGAGGTGCTTTTGTCGCTCGGCGAGGTCCTGAGCCGGGCCGGCGACGAGGGCGACTCGAAGGCAGCCTTGCGGCGCGCCGCCGCGCTGGCCGAGCAGCAAGGTCGGCCGGACCAGCTCGCGCGCGCCGCGCTCTCCTACGGAGGACGGTTCTCATGGGAGAGAGCGAGCGCCGATCCCGGGCTCATCCCGCTGCTCGAGCGAGCGCTGGCAGCGATCGGCGACCAGGATGCCCGCATCCGTGCGCTTCTGCTCGCGCGCCTGGCCGGCGCGCGGCGCGACGATCGCCGGCGCGATCACCGCGTAGCGCTCGGACAGCAGGCCGTCGAGATCGCAAGCACGCTCGATGACCCCGAGACGCTGGCCGTCGCGCTCGAGGGACGGTGGAACGCAGTCGAGGGGCCCGACAGCGTCGATGAGGGTCTCGAGTTGACGGAAGAGATCGCGGCTCTATGGGAGCAGATCGGCGACAAGGATCGCCTCTACACCGCCCACGACCATCGCCTGAACGTGTTCTGGCGCCGCTGCGACCGGGCCGGCGTCGACCTCGAACTGGACGCGCTCGCTCGGCTCGCCGCGGAGTTGCGC
>JBKPNB010000300.1:0-24231 GCA_046732395.1 Actinomycetota bacterium
CGATCTCGAGCACGGCGCCCGACGGCGTCTGCAGCAGCGCCGGGAGCCTCCACCGGACGGCCCGGATCCCGGTACTCGCGACCTACGCGCGCAACATCACGCTTCACATCTCGCGCGTCCACGCCCGGGCGGTGATACCGGAGGTGCTCGAGCTGATGAGGGACGGGCGGCTTCACCCGGAGGCCGTCACGACGACCTTCGCCCCGATCGACGAGGCTCCGGCCGCGCTCCGCGAGCACTATGTGGCCGGGGGCGTCAAGACGATCGTCACGGCCTGAGTCGCTCGCGGCGTGCGATTAGTTCACCGTACGAACCGAGTCCTGGCTGTGAAGACCGAAACGAAGGGAGACCGATGGGCAAGTTGGTGGTGACCGAGTTCGTCTCGATCGATGGCGTGTTCGAGGACCCGGGCGGATCCGAGAACTTCGAGCACGGCGGTTGGAGCTTCGACTACGACCGCGGCGAGGACGGCGACAGGTTCAAGCTCGACGAGCTGACGGAGGCCGACGTCCAGCTGCTGGGCCGGAAGACGTACGAGGCGTTCGCCGAGGCGTGGCCCTCGCGCGAAGGCGAGTTCGCGGACAAGCTCAACAACGACCCGAAGTACGTGGTCTCTAACACGATCACCGATCCCGAGTGGCAGAACACCACGGTCATCTCCGGGGATGCCGTCGAGGGGGTCAGGAAGCTGAATGACGAGACCGACGGCGTCATCCTCGTCGCCGGCAGCGGCAGCCTGGTCGGGGCGCTGCTCGGGGCAGACCTGGTCGACGAGCTGCGGCTGATGGTCTTCCCGACCGTCCTCGGGCGGGGCCAGCGGCTCTTCCCCGATGGCATCGACCGGTTGAAGCTCAAGCTCGCGGAGAGCAGGACCGTAGGTTCGGACGGCGTCCAGGTCCAGGTCTACCGGCGAGCCGAGTAGGGAGGCGATGATGGATCAGCCCACGGCGGAGGAGGCGCTCGCGAGGCTCGAGCCGCTGGTCGGCGAGTGGCGGATGGAGGCGGCGCCACCCAGCGGCGAGCCGTGGCCGGGCGAAGGGAGGACGACGTTCGAGTGGCACGACTCGCGCGCCCACCTGGTCCAGCGCTGGACGGTTGACATGCCGCAGGCACCCGACGGCGTCGCGCTGATCGGCTGCGATGCCGCCAACGGGACCTACCACCAGCTCTATTCCGACGATCGCGGCGTCTGCCGGGTCTACGAGATGAGCATCGACGGCGGCGAGTGGAGGCTCTGGCGCGAGGGCGAGCCGTTCGCACAGCGCTTCACCGGGCGGTTCGAGGACGGCGGCAGGAGGATCGCCGGGCGCTGGGAGATCGCCGAGGACGGCACGAACTACACGACCGACTTCGACCTCACCTACCTCCGGGTCGACTAGGAGCCGTCGCGTAGCCCTCGCTTCCGAGGATGTGGAGCGAGACGTACTCCTCGTCGCCGACGACCCAGCTGTCGTGGCCGGGCGGAACGTAGAAGAAGTCCCCCGCCCGCATCGCGATCTCGCGTCCGTCGTCCATCTTCGCCACCGCCTCGCCGCTCAGCACAAGGCCGACGTGTTCGACCTGGCAGGAGGTCTCGCCGGTCGCCGGGCCGACGTGCTCGGACCATCGCCAGCCGGACTCATACGTCGCGCGCCCGAGCGTGGTCGGGCCCACGCGGTAGAGCTCGAACCGGCCCTTCTCGAAGGTCCGGACCTCCGACGGGCTATCGAAATTGACGAGCTCCAGGTCCACGGCGTGCCTCCTCAGATCGCGATCTCGGTGCCGTCGGCGGCGGTCTCGACGTCGAGCACGTCGAGGCGGGCGAGCATGTCCTCGCTCATGTGGGTGAGCACGAGGCGGTCGCAGTCGAGCTCGGCGCGCCGTGCGGCCAGGGTCCGGTAGTCGAGGTGGTGGCGGACCCGCTTCTCGTAGGAGAGGGCCTCGCAGACGAACAGATCGGCGCCCCGGGAGACCGCGACCAGGTTCTCGGTCCACTCCGTGTCGCCCGAATAGGCGATCACCCTGCCGCCGTACTCGACCCGCAACGCGTGGGCGGGCGCGCCGCTCGGATGGCTGACCTCGAACGGCGTGACCGCCGCCGGGCCGAGGCGGCGCGGGCTGCCGTCGACGAGCTCGGCGAAGCGCGTCTCGTAGGTTCGGCGCGCCGTTGAGGCTCCGGGGAAGAGCGCCTCGAGCGTCGCCTCGATCCGCGCCCGGGTCCCGGACGGGCCGGCGATCACCAGCGGCCGCGTACGGCGAGCGATCTGGCCGTCGAGGATCAGGAACGGAAGGCCGGCGAAGTGATCGCCGTGCAGGTGGCTGAGCGCCACCCAGCCGATCGCTGACGGGTCGATGCCGGCGCGCTTCATCGCCACCAGCGCGGTGGCCCCGCAGTCGATCAGGAGCGGATCGCCGGCGCCGTCGAGGTAGAGGCAGGTCTGGAACCGCCCCCCGCTGCCGAACGCGTCGCCGCAGCCGAGCACGCGAAGCCGCACCCGCGGGCTCATCCCCTCGATCCCGACGCTGTCCGCCCGGCGCGCGATCGACAGATCCTGCCATTCGGGAACAATCGCCTCAGTGCCGCCCGCAGCGAGATCCGATCGGGGCCAGGGACAGATCGCCACGCCGCACCATCTCGCGACCGGCGTCGGAGCGACGGCGCTGCGCTCCGGCGGCAACGCGGTCGATGCCGCGGTCGCCGCCGGGTTGACGCTGGCCGTCGTCGCCCCGTACGAATGCGGGGTCGGCGGCGACCTGTTCGCGATCGTCTGGGACGGAAGCGCCGAGGTCTACAACGGCTCGGGGCGGGCGCCGGCCGGGATCGACCCCGAGCGCCTCCGCGCCCGCGCCGGTGGCCCGGCAATGCCGCCGTTCGGTCCCGACGCCGTCACCGTGCCCGGCGCAGTCGCGGGCTGGTTCGACCTCCTCGACCGGTACGGCTCGCGGTCGTTCGCCGAGCTCGTTGCGCCGGCGGTCGAGCTGGCGCGGGAAGGGTTCGCGCTCTCGGAGCGGGGGGCACGCGCGATCCGGCGGGCGGGCGAGCAGAGCCGATCCTCGGCGGCCTGGCGCGCGATCTACGAGCCGGCGCTCGAGCGCCGGGCCCTCGTCCAGGCGGACCTCGCGCGGCTCCTGGTGAGGCTCCAGGGTGACGGCCCCGACGCGTTCTACCGCGGCGAGGTCGCGGCCGCGATCGCCGCCGCGGTGCAGGCGGCCGGGGGCCCGCTCGACGGCGACGATTTGCGTTCGCATCGGGGCGGGTGGGTGGTCCCGGTGAGCGCCGGGTTCCGCGGCCACCGCGTCCACCAGGCGCCCCCGAACAGCCAGGGGATCGCGGCGCTCGAGGCGCTCGCGGCGCTCGAGCCCGAGCCCCTCGAGTCACTCGGCACGGCCGAGCGACATTGGCTCCTGGTCGCGGCGGCGAGGCTCGCGGTCGCCGAGCGCGATCGGTTTGTCGCCGATCCCGACCACATGGCGGTGGCGCCGTCGGAGCTCCTGGCCGAGGCGCGGATCGCGGAGCTCGGGCGAGCGCTCGGCGGGCCCGACCCGGCCGGGCGGGTGCCCGGGGCAGGCGACCGCGGCCAGACCGCGTACCTCTGCTGCGCCGATCGCGACGGGCTCCTCGTGGGGCTGATCCAATCGAACTTCATCGGCTTCGGCGCGGGGATCACGGTCCCGGGCTGGGGGGTCAACCTCCATAACCGCGGCGCCGGTTTCACGCTCGCCGCCGGGCACCCCAACGGGGCCGGGGCCCGCAAGCGCCCGCTTCACACGCTGATGCCGGCGCTGATCACCGCCGGGGGCGAGCCGACCCACCTGCTGGGGACGATGGGCGGCACCAACCAGATCGCGATCCAGCTCCAGCTCCTGACCGGGCTGCTGGTCGACGGCGAGGGCCCGGTCGAGGCGCTGCGGGCACCGCGCTGGGCGCTCGGCGAAAAGGGGGAGCTCCTGGCCGAGCCCGAGCTGGTCCCGCTGCTCCGCCCCGGGGCCGCGGAGCGGGGCCACTCAATCGTCGAAGCGGATGGCACCTCGGGAGACGTCGGCTACGCGCAGGCGCTGGTTGTCGGCGACGGCGCGGCGGCCGCCGACCCCCGGAGCGAGGGGGCCGCCGCCGGCGACGCGCCTCCTTACGTGGAGGGCGACGCCTCCGGCGGCGCGTAGCGGTGATGGATCGCGAGCGCGTTGCCATCGGGGTCCTCGAAGAACGCCTGGTAGCAGACGCCGGAGTCGAGGGTGTCGCCCTTGAAGGTCACCCCGCGCGAGGCGAGCTCGGCCTTGGCGCCCTCGAAGTCGTCGACGTGGAGGGCGATCGGATGGTTGTTGGTCTGGAAGTCGACGCCGAACGCGTCGGACTGCATCACCGCGATCGTCAGGTTGCCGGTTTCGAACTCGCCGGCCGGCATCCGCCCCCAGCGCTTCGAGAACGGCAGCCCCAGCACCTCGCCGTAGAACTTCGCCGCCTCGTCGTAGTCGCGGGTGGCGACGGTGATGAAGTCGGTGCCGGTGACGAGGGATGTCTCGGTGGCCACGAATCCTCCTCCTTGCTAGCCGGTTATGGGCCCAATGATCGCCATCCGCACGCGGTCGCGGTTCGCGGCCACCCTGCGCGAGGCTCACGGACGCCGGCTGATCGCCGGTCGCGGCGCGACACCGAGCCCGGTCACCCGGGCATTGCCTCCCTCAGCCACCACGCGCTCGCGACCAGGATCCATGCGAGCCAGCTGAGGATCGGGACCAGGATGCCCCCGACCGCGCCGTTCCCGGAGTTCAGGGGGCCGCTGGTCGAGAGCAGGCCGCCGAGCGCCCCGATGTTGGCGATCGCGGCGGTCACCCCGATCGCGCCGACCCGGCGCGGGAAGACGTCCGAAGCGAACGAGAGCGCGGAGATCGCCGCGAAGAACGCGGTGCCGGCGAGCGCGACCGGCGCCGCGAGCACGAAGCCGCCGGCGTGGAGCCCGTAAGTGACCTCGGACGACGCGCTGGTCGACAGCAGCCCGGCCGCGGCCACCAGCCCGACCGCGACATTGAGCGCGGTCATGAACATCAGGGCCGCGGCGAACGCGATCCAGGCAAGCGGGCCGGTGACCTCGGCCGTACGGACCCCCTCCATCAGGGCGCCGAGGAAGCAGAGGAGGAAGAAGAATCCGACGGCCACCGAGACGGTGACCGCCCTGAGGAGCTCGCGGTGGTCGCGATAGAACCGCGCGACGGCTGTGCGTCGGCCCTTGCATCGATCCACCGCTTGCGTGCTCTGAAATATTAGACGAAATCGTCTAATATCCCCCGCGCGATGGCCCGGCCGCGGCTCCACAGCGACGAGGGGATCCTCGACACCGCACGAGGGCTCGTGCTCGACCGGGGCGCGCGGGCGACGACGATCGACGCGATCGCCGCCGCCAGCGGCGCGCCGAAGGGATCCCTCTACCACCGCTTCGCCTCGATCGACGAGCTCCTGGCCGAGATGTGGCTCCGGGCCGCCCGCCGCTCGCAGGCTGCGTTCCTCGCGGCGCTGCGCGACCCGGACCCGATCGCAGCGGCGGTCGGCGCCGCGCGCTCTCTCCACGACTTCGCCGAGCGGGAGCGCGGCGACGCTCGGCTGCTGGCGTCGATGCGCCGCGAGGACCTCGTCGAGTCCATCGCCTCGCCGCGGCTGAAAACGGAGCTCCAGGAGCTCAACCGTCCCCTGGAGGCGGCGTTCGTCGAGCTCGCCCGCCGCCTGTTCGGGCGTGCCACACGGGCCTCGGTCGAGGCGACCGTGTGCGCGGTCGCCGACATTCCCCAGGGCGCGATCCGGCGCCATCTCGTCGCGGGCTCCGGGCTCCCCCGCCGGCTCCGCGCCCAGCTCGACGCCGCTGTCCGCGCGGCGCTCGCCGCCGCGGGCGCCCGCCACGCCGGCACCCTACCGGAGGCCGGTCCTGGCTAGCGCCGAGAACGTCCAGGTCGTGCTCGCCTGCTTCGCCGCGGTCGAGCGGCGCGACGAGGAACGCCAGCGCGAGCTCTTCGACCCGGAGGTCGGGTTCCATTGGCCGCCGTCGCTTCCGTACGGCCGGCCAGGGCGCCAGGGAGCGAGCTTCGAGTCCGTCTGGGATCCGCTCCAGCCCGGACCCGCCGAGCGGGCGATGGACCCGCGCGTGGTCGCCGCGAGCGAGGACGAGGTGGTCGTGCGGTGGCGGCAGCGGGGCGTCGACGCGGCCGGGGCGCGCCTCGAATGCCCGGTGCTCGGTCTCTACGAGGTTCGCAACCGGAGGCTGATCCGGGCGCAGATGTTCTACTTCGACACCGCGGCCGTGCTCAGGTTCCTGGAGCGCGCGGGCGCGCGCCGGGCGCCCGGTGAGCGCCGCCGTCGCTAGAGCGAGCGGCCGCGCGAGACGCGCCGCGCGCACTCGACGCAGAGGACGCTCTCCGGCCTCGCCTCGAGCCGACCCGGAGGAATGGGTCCGCCGCATTGGTCGCAGGTGCCGTAGCTGCCCTCGGCGAGCTTCTCGATCGCCCGCTCGAGGCGCTCCTCGATCGGGCGCAGATCATTGGCGATCCCGACGTCGTTGAAGCGGCTGATCGCCTCGGTCGTCCCCTCTCCCACCCGCTTGCCGAATTGCACTCCCGCGGTCTGCTCGGGGGGCGACGTGAGGGAGGCGATCTGCCCCCGGACCTCGGCCAGCCGGCCGCGTAGGTCCCGCTCCAACTCGCCGTGGTCGGCGCGCTCGGTTGATCGACGCTCATTCACCTAGGACCACCTTAGGGGGACGGCCGCCTCGGCTCAGTTCGCCGCGATCAGATATCTGAACCGATTCTCGAACCGGTACGAGGCGTCGGCTCGGCGGTAGGGCTCCGCGACGTCGCGGACGATCGCCTCGACGACCGGACGGGCGCGCTCGGCGGGGGCCCCGCCGATCGCGGCGGCGACGAGCAGCGCCCCCTCGAGCGTCGCTCGGTCGGGCGCCTCGTAGGGGACGTCGACGTCGCCGGCGCGCATGGGCGTCAGCCCGGCCCGGCGTGCGAGGTCCTCCAGGATGCCGGGCTCACCGACGGCCGGAGAGTCCTCTGCGTCGAGTGCGGCGGCACCGGCAACCGCCTCGCGGGCCGGGGGGCCGAACCGCCCCCAGCGGGCGTCCCAGACGGCGGCGTTCGGGCTCCACGAGGCGCGTTCGAATGCGGCCGTGCTCGGGGTCGCGTCGGCCGGCGCCATCCGCCGACTCAGGCGGCGGCGGGTTCCGGGTGGGAGAGCTCCGGGACCGCGGCCGGCGCCTCGGCGGCGACGATCTCCTCGAGCAGCTCGCGCATCTGGGCGAAGCGCTCGGGGCCGAACCGCTCGGCCCAGCGCGCCTCGAGCTCCGCGAACAGGCCGAAGCCGACGCGCTGCGCCTCGGCGCCGCGGTCGGTGAGGCAGATCAGCTTCGCTCGCCCGTCGAGCGGATCGGGGGCCCGCTCGACGTAGCCGAGGCGAACGAGGTCGTCGACCAGCTCGCCGACCGACTGCTTGGTCATCCCCGCGAGGCGGGCGAGCTCCGTGAGCCTCATGCCGTCGGCCCGGACGAAGCGGAACACGCAGCCGTGAGTGGGGCGGATGTCGTCGTAGCCGCTCGCCGCGAGGTCGCGGCGGAACTCGGCGAGGATCGCCTCCTCGGCCGCCGCGAGCAGACCGGCGATCGGGATCCGCGAATCCGAGCTGTGATCGGTATCACTCATAATTAGTCAGGGAGTCTGATAAGGTCGCCTGAACAGGGAATCTGACAAGGCTTCCTGACGAATTGTAACCGACGGCTCGGAGGTGAATCGGATGCATCGGAAATGGTGGACGCTCGGGGCGGTAAGCGTCGCGACGTTCATGCTGCTGCTCGACATCACGGTGGTGAACACGGCCCTGCCGGCGATCCAGCGCGACCTCGGCGGCAGCTTCACCGACCTTCAATGGGTGATCGACGCCTACACCCTGTCGCTGGCGGCGCTGGTGCTGACCGCCGGCTCGCTCGCGGACAGGCTCGGCCGTCGACGCGTCTTCGCCGTCGGCCTCGCGATCTTCTCGGCGGCGTCGCTCCTGTGCGCGCTCGCCCCCGACCCGACGTTCCTCAATCTGGCCCGAGCGGCCCAGGGGATCGGCGGGGCGATCATGTTCGCCGTCTCGCTCGCCCTGGTCGCTCAGGAGTTCCCGAGCGGCCCGGAGCGGGGGATGGCGATGGGCATCTACGGGGCGACGATCGGGATCGCGGTCGCGATCGGGCCGCTCGTCGGCGGCGTCCTCACGGACGCCCTCGGCTGGGAGTCGGTGTTCCTCCTCAACGTGCCGATCGGCGCGGCGGCGATCGCCGTCACCTACTGGAAGGTCCGCGAGTCGCGTGACCCGAACGCGACCCGCGTCGACTGGGCCGGGCTCGCGACCTTCTCGACCGCCCTCTTCCTGCTCGTGCTGGCGCTCGTGCGCGGCAACGACGAGGGGTGGGGGAGCACACTGATCGTCTCGCTGTTCGCCGGCGCCGGCGCCCTGCTCGCCGCGTTCGGCGCGATCGAGCGCCGGGTCGCGGAGCCGATGCTGCCGCTGTCGCTGTTCCGCCGCCGTGCCTTCAGCGGGGTCCAGGTCGCGGCCTTCGCGGTGTCGGGGTCGATGTTCGCGCTCTTCCTGTACCTGACGCTCTACCTCCAGAACTTCGTCGGCTACTCGCCGATCGGGGCCGGCCTTCGCTACCTGCCGATCACGATCGCGTCGTTCGTGGTGGCGCCCTTGGCCGGGCTCGCGCTGGCGCGGGTCCAGGCCCGGGTGCTGATGGGCGCCGGGCTCGCCCTCACCGGACTCGGGCTGGCCCTGATGTCGGGCCTCCACCTCGACTCGGGCTGGACGGCGCTGCTCGCCGGCTTCCTGGTCGCGGGGATCGGCGTCGGCCTCCTCAACCCGGTGATCGCCGACGTCGCGCTGAGCGTCGTCCCGAAGGAGCGCAGCGGGATGGCGGCCGGGATCAACGACACCTTCCGCCAGGTCGGGATCGCGGTCGGGATCGCCGCCTGGGGAGCCATCTTCCTCGGCGTCGGCGCGGCCCGGACCGAGGAGCTCGCGGGGGGCGCGGTGAGCGGCGGCGGCGCCCGGCAGCTCGTCGAGGCCACCTCGTCCGGGGCGCTCCACCAGGCGCTCGCCGGCGTTCCCTCGCAGGCGCACGCGGTCGTCCGCGACGCTGCCCAGCAGGGATTCCTTCACGGACTCAATGTGATCCTGTTGCTCGGCGCGCTCGTCGCCTTCGCCGGCTCGCTGCTCGCGCTCTGGCTCGTGCGCGAGCGTGAGATCGAGCGCGAGACGGTGACCGGGGCGGTGCTGGAGGCCCAGCCGGGTGCCGCGGAGGCGTGAGCGGGGCGGCGGCTACCTGGCCGAAACGTTGAGCGCGCAGTTGACCTCGGATACCGAGGTCAACTGCGCACGGAGCGCGAATTCATGGCTTGAGCCCGCGCCTCGAGCCGCTCGGCGGCGGCGACCAGCCAGCGCTTGACGACGGCCATCTCCTCGCCGCTGAAGTCGCGCTCGATGTCGGCCTCGAGGCGGAGCACCTCGGGCCTCGCGGCGTCGCGGCGACGGTCGCCCTCCGGGGTGAGGGTGACCTGCAGGATCCGGCCGTGGGTGGGGTGTGGACGACGCTCCACGAGCCCATCGCGGGCAAGGGTCGCGGCGACGCCGTTCATGGCCTGGGGAGTGGTAGTGCAGGCGCGGGCGAGATCGGCGCTCGAGGCGCCCGGGTCGCGGGCGAGGACGCTCAGCACCCCGTACTGGACGCCGGTGATGCCGTGCGGGCGGAGCGCCGTGGCGACCACCAGCGGCGGCGTCGCGGCCGCCCTCGGCTACCCCGACCACCAGGGGGCGCCGGCCGACGAGATGCTCGCCGCCGCCGCCCGGATCAGTCGCGCCGTCGAGGTGCCGGTGACCGTGGACGCCGAGGCGGGATACGGGAAGAGCCCCGCCGACCTCGTCGCCGCCCTGCGCGCGGCCGGCGCCGCCGGCTGCAACCTCGAGGACACCGACCACGCGACCGGCGAGCTCCGCGACCCGGCGCGGCACGCCGACTGGCTCGGCGAGGTCCGTAAGGCCGCCACGGCGGCCGACTATCCGCTGGTGATCAACTCGCGGATCGACGTCTTCCTCGCCGACATCATCTCCGGCTCCGGCACCGCCCAGGGCGAGCTCCTCACCGACGCGCTCGGCCGGGCCGAGGCCTACCTCGTGGCCGGGGTCGACTGCGTCTTCCCGATCGCGCTCTGGGACCGGGAGCCGCTCGCCGAGTTCGTCGCGCGGGCCGGCGGCCCGGTCAACGCCCTCGCGATCCCCCAGGCTCCTCCGCTCGCCGAGCTCGCCGAGCTCGGGGTGGCCAGGGTGAGCTGGGGGACGCTGCTGCACAGCGCCGCGATCGAGCGCTTCGCCGAGACGCTCGCGGCCCTCACGTCCCGAGACTGATCACGAGCCTCAGGTCGCGCGCTGACGTCGCGCGGGCGCCCGGCCGGCCGGCTGGCTCGGCGCCTCGCGGGGAGCGAGCGGCGGGATCGGCCTGATCATCGGCTCGTCGGGAGCGACCGTGATCTCCTGGCCGTAGTGGGTGATGTCGAGCGGCTCGCCGACGCGAAGCGAGTAGGTCGCCCGCCGGTGGTCGACCTCGACACGGAGGTGGCGGCCCCGGAACGAGAGCCCGAACGCGAGCCTCGTCAGCTCCGCCGGCAGGCGCGGCTTGAAGCTGAGCGCGCCGCCGTGGTCGCGCATGCCGCCGAATCCGGCGACGGCGGCGAGCCAGGTGCCGGCCAGGGACGCGGTGTGGAGCCCATCGCGGGTGTTGTGCTGGAGGTCGTCGAGGTCGATCAGCGCCGCCTCGCCGAAGTAGTCGTATGCGAGGTCGAGGTGCCCGACCTCCGCTGCCATCACCGCCTGCCCGCAGGCGGACAGCGAGGAGTCGCGGACCGTCAGCCGCTCGTAGTAGTCGAAGTTGCGCGCCTTCTCCTCGTCGCTGAAGGCGTCGCCGCGGAGGTGCATCGCGAGCACCAGGTCGGCCTGCTTGATCACCTGCTTGCGGTAGAGGTCGAAGTAGGGGAAGTGGAGCATCAGCGGGTACTGGTCGGGGTCCGTGCCGTCGAAGTCCCAGACCTGGTGGGCGGTGAAGCCCTCGGCCTGAGGGTGGACCCGGAGCTCGGCGTCGTAGGGGACCACCATCGCCTCGGCGGCGTCGCGCCAGGCGGCCGACTCCTCGTCGTCGACGCCGAGCTCGGCCGCGCGGTCGCCGTGGCGCTCGACCGCGTCGGCCGCGGCGCTTAGGTTCCGCTGCGCCATCAGGTTCGTGTAGACGTTGTTGTCGGCGATCGCGCTGTACTCGTCGGGCCCGGTGACCCCGTCGATCCGGAACCGGCCGGCGGCGTCGTGGTGGCCGAGCGAGCGCCAGAGCCGGGCGGTCTCGACCAGCAGCTCGACGCCGACGTCGCGTTCGAAGGCCTCATCACCGGCTGCGTCCTGGTAGCGCACCACGGCGTCGGCGATGTCGGCGTTGATGTGGAAGGCGGCGGTGCCCGCCGGCCAGTAGCCCGAGCACTCCTGCCCGCGGATCGTCCGCCACGGGAACGCCGCGCCGGAGAGGCCGAGCACCGACGCGCGCTCGCACGCGAGGTCGATCGTCGCCCGGCGCCAGCGCAGGGCGTCGGCGGCGGCGTCGGGGACCGTGTAGGTGAGGACCGGGAGGACGAACGTCTCGCTGTCCCAGAAGGTGTGGCCGTCGTAGCCGGGGCCGGTCAGCCCCTTCGCCGGGATCGCGCGCTGCTCGGCGCGGGCGGCCGCCTGGAGGCATCCGAAGAGCGAAAAGCGGGCCGCGACCTGGAGCTCGGTGTCGCCCTCGATCTCGACGTCGGCGCGCTCCCAGAAATCGTCCAGGTAGGCCTTCTGGCCGGCGCACAGCCCGTCCCAGCCGGTGTGGCGGGCCTCGACGACCGCCGCCCGCACCTGGTCGCGGATCGCCGGGAGCGAACGCTGGCTCGACCACCCGTAGGCGACGAACTTCATCACCCGGAGGCTGGTGCCGCGCTTGAGGTCGGCGGCGACCGTGACCCGCGCCTCGTCGTCGATCCACTCGGCGTCGGACTCGGTCCCGGGCGGGCCGCTGACGAGGTGATCCATGCAGGCGGCCATCAGCAGCCCGCTGGCGGCGGTGGAGTGGGCGAGGAGGACGCCGAGGCCGCGGCCGCCAGACCACTCCGGGCGCAGCGGCTCGATCCGGGCCGCGGCGCGGGGGTCCTTCTCGGCCGCCGGCAGCGGCTCGTTGGCGACGAGCTCGGAGGTGACGACCACCCGCAGGTCGCCGTCGACCGGCTCGACCTCGTACGAGATCGCGGCCACCGACCGCTGGGCGAACGAGACCAGCCGTGTCGTCTTGACCCGGACCCTGGCGCCGGCCGGCGACACCCAGTCGGCCGTCCGGCGCAGCACCCCGGCGCGCAGATCGAGCACCCGCTCGTGGGAGCGGAGCTCGCCGTAGCGGACGTCGAACGGCTCGTCGTCGACCAGCAGGCGGATCAGCTTGCCGTTGGTGACGTTGACCACGGTCTGCCCTGCCTCCGGGAAGCCGTAGCCCCCCTCGGGGTAGGGAAGCGGGCGGGTCTCGTAGAAGGCGTTCAGGTAGGTGCCGGGCAGCCCGTGCGGCTCGCCCTCGTCGAGGTTCCCACGGAGCCCGATGTGCCCGTTCGAGAGCGCGAAGATCGACTCCGTTTGCGCGAGGCGGTTGAGATCGAGCTCGGTCTCGCGAAGCGCCCACGGCTCGAGTTCGAATGCGCGGTGGGGGATCACTCGCGGTCGAGCAGCTCGGCGAGGTCGGAGACGACGACGCTGGCTCCGTGCTCGCGGAGCGCATCGGCCTGTCCCGTCCGATCGACGCCGACGACGAATCCGAACTCGCCCGCCCGTCCGGCCTCGACGCCCGCGAGCGCGTCCTCGAAAACCACCGCGGCCGACGGCGCGGCGCCGAGCTTGCGCGCCGCGGCGAGGAAGGTGTCGGGCGCGGGCTTCCCGCGGAGGTGTTCGCGCTCGGCGACCACCCCGTCGATCCGGACCTCGAACAGGTCCTCGATGCCGGCGGCGACGAGGACGTCGCGGCAGTTGGTGCTCGACGAGACGACCGCCCGCCGCATCCCCGCGTCGCGGGCGGAGTGCACGTAGCTGACCGAGCCCTCGTAGGGCTCGACGCCCCGATCGCGGATCAGCCGCAGCACGATCTCGTTCTTGCGATTCCCGAGCCCGTCGACCGTCTCGGCGGCGGGCGGATCGCTGGACTCGCCCCGGGGGAGTTCGATCCCGCGCGCCTCGAGGAACGACTGCACGCCCTCGTAGCGCGGCTTGCCGTCGACGTACCGGTCGTAGTCGGCGACCGGGTCGAACGGGACGAACTCGGTCCCCTCGCGCTGCGCGCGCTCGCGCAGGTAGGCGTCGAACATCTCCTTCCACGCCGACGCGTGGACCTTGGCCGTCTTCGTCAGCACCCCGTCGAGGTCGAAGAGGCACGTATCCACTCCGTCGGGAAGCCCGAGCATCGCCGGCAGATTAGTGGCGGGACGACGCCAGGGATGATTTCCTAGCGAGCGGTGAGCTCCGCACTGGAATCGCTATCGGGCGCCGAGCGCGCGGCGCTTCGGCCCGCCCCGCAGCCGCGCCGGCTGGAGCCGATGAAGGCGCGGCTCACCGACGAGCGATTCTCCGATCCGGCCTGGATCTTCGAGCGCAAGCTCGACGGCGTTCGATGTCTCGCGTTCCGCACCCGCGAGGGCGTCCACCTCCGCTCGCGCACCGACCACCTCCTCGACCCCTCCTACCCGGAGCTCGTCGACGCGCTCGCCCGCCAATCCGACGAGGACTTCGTCGTCGACGGCGAGATCGTCGCCTTCGCCGGGGGCGTGACCAGCTTCTCCCGGCTCCAGGGGCGAATGCAGATCGCCGACCCCGATCGCGCTCGCGGCACCGGGATCGCGGTCTACCTCTACCTCTTCGACGTCGTCCACCTCGACGGCCACGACACCACCGCGCTCCCGCTGCGGGCCCGCAAGCGGCTGCTCCGCAGGGCGCTCTCGTTCGGGGGGCCGGTTCGCCTCCTTCCCCATCGCAACCGCGACGGCGAGAGGCTCTACTCGGATGCGTGCAGGCGCGGGCTCGAGGGGCTGATCGCGAAGCGCGCCTCGAGCCGGTATGTCCCGGGCGGGCGGTCGGGCGAGTGGCTCAAGTTCAAGTGCTCGCACGAGCAGGAGCTTGTGATCGGCGGGTTCACGGCGCCGAAGGGCTCGCGGACCGACTTCGGGGCGCTCCTGGTCGGCTACAACGAAGACGGCGTCCTGCGCTACGCGGGCAAGGTCGGCACCGGCTTCGACCGCGCGACGCTGTCGCGGCTCGGCGCCCGCCTTCGCGAACTCGAGCGCGACGACCCGCCGTTCGCCGATGTCTCCCCGATCCCGGCCGGGACCCGTTGGATCGAGCCCGAGCTCGTCGGCCAGTTCGCGTTCTCGGAGTGGACCCGCGACGACCGCCTTCGCCACCCGCGCTACCTCGGCCTGCGCGAAGACAAGCGTCCGGCCGAGGTGGTCAGGGAGCGGCCTTCGTGACCGTCGCCGCCCGCGACCGGACAGGTCCCGCCGTGCTGCGGCGGATCGAGAGCCGGGTGCTGTGGCTGGCGACGGCGATCGTCCACCACGCGAACAGGCTCCGCCCAAACCCGTCCGGGGTGAAGGTCGGCGGCCACCAAGCCTCGAGCGCCTCGATGGTGAGCATCATGACCGCGCTCTGGTTCGAGTTCCTCGCCTCGCCCGACCGGGTCTCGGTGAAGCCGCACGCCTCGCCCGTCCTCCACGCCATCAACCACCTCCTCGGCCGGCTCGACGCCTCCTACCTGCCGCGGCTTCGCGAGTACGGCGGGCTACAGAGCTATCCGAGCAGGACCAAGGACCCCGATCCGGTCGACTACTCGACGGGGTCGGTGGGGATCGGCGCCACGGCGACGATCTGGGGCGCGCTCGCCCACCGCTACGTCGCCGGCCACTTCGAGGTCCCGGTCGGCGGCCGCCAGATCGCGATTGTCGGCGACGCCGAGCTCGACGAGGGCGCGGTGTGGGAGGCGCTGCTCGACCCGATGACGAGGCGCCTCGGGGAGGTGCTGTGGATCATCGACCTCAATCGCCAGTCGCTCGACCGGGTCGTCCCCGACATCGCCGCCGGCCGGCTCCGCGACATGTTCGAGGCGGCCGGCTGGCACTGGATAACCGTCAAGTACGGCCGCCGCCTGACCGCGCTGTTCGAGCATCCGGGCGGCGAGGATCTTCGCCGCCGGATCGACGAGATGCCGAACGAGGAGTACCAGCGGCTGCTGCGGGCACCGCCCGCAGAGCTCCGCGACCGGCTTCGAGGTCCGGGGTCGCGGATCGGCGGGGTCGGACGGCTACTCGGCGCGCTCGACGATCACGAGCTCGCCGCCGCGGTCCGCGACCTCGGTGGCCACGACCTCGAGGCGCTGCTCGACGCCTACCGCGAGGCCGACGCGGTCGCCGACCGCCCGTGCGTGATCTTCGCCTACACGATCAAGGGCTGGCGGCTGCCGACCGAGGGCCATCCCTCGAACCACTCGGCGCTGCTGACGCCGGCGCAGTTCTCCGAGCTCGCCGCCGAGCTCGGGGTAGACGCCGAGGACCCCTGGGCGCCGTTCCCCGATGGCTCGCCGGAGGCCGAGCTCTGCGCCGAGCGCGCGAGCCGGCTCGAGCGCCCCGAACCGGACCCGACGCCCCCGCCGAGCCTCCCCACCGAGTTCGGCCGCGGCCACCCCGGCGGCGAGTCGACCCAGCAGGCGTTCGGGCGGTTCTTCACCGACCTCGGCCACGAGGCCCCGGACGCCGCCCGCCATGTGGTCACGGTCAGCCCCGACGTCGCCTCCTCGACCAACCTCGGGGGTTGGATCAACCACGCCGGGATCTGGTTCATCGGCGATCGCATCGACTGGTTCGCCGACGACACCGACACCCTCGTACGCTGGCGCGAGACGAGCCACGGCCAGCACATCGAGCTCGGGATCGCGGAGACCAACCTCGTCGGCCTCCTCGGCGAGCTCGGCAAGACCTGGGAGGTCGACGGGGCGCCGCTGCTGCCGATCGGGACCCTGTACGACCCGTTCGTCGGGCGGGTGCTCGAGCCGTGGTCGTTCGGGATCTACTCCGGCGGCCAGTCGATCCTCGTCGGCACGCCGTCGGGGATCACCCTCGCTCCCGAGGGCGGTGCGCACCAGTCGGTCTCGACGCCGAGCATCGGCATCGCCCAGCCCGGGTGCGTGGCGTGGGAGCCCGCCTTCGGCCAGGACTTCGAGTGGGCGTTCCTCGACGCGCTCGGGCGTCTCGGCCGCCCCGGCGGGGGCTCGAGCTACTTCCGGCTCTCGACCCGCCCCCTCGATCAGTCGCTCGCCGCCCTCCCGGACGAGGGTGCCCGCGAGGCCCGCCGGGCAGGGGTTCTGGCCGGCGGCTACCGTCTTCGCGAGGCGGGCGAGCGGGGGCTGGAGGCGCGGGTGGCGCTGGTCGGGATGGGAGCGGCGATGCCCGAGGTGCTCGAGGCCGCCGACCTCCTCGAGGCCGAGGCGGGGATCGGCGCCGACGTGATCTGCGTCTCCAGCGCCGACCTCCTGTTCCGCGCCGACCGCGCCGCGCACGGCTTCGGCGACGGCGATCCGTCGATCCTCGATCGGCTGTTCCCGGCACCGCTGCCCATGGTCACCATCCTCGACGGCCATCCGTCGGCGCTCGCGTTCCTCGGCGCCGCTCGCCTCGTCCCCACCGCCTCGCTCGGGGTCACCGACTTCGGCCAGTCGGGGACGCCCGAGGCGCTCTACGAGCACTACGGAATCGACCCCGAGACGATCGTCGGCGCCGCGCTCGACCTGCTTGCGAGGTGAGTCGGTCCGATGTTTTGTGTCCTCCGTACGTGGGTACGCGGGTGACAATCGATACGAGATCAGGAGGAGGGGAGATCTTGGAGGAACGGGCTTCGCGCCTGCGGAGGTTCGCGGGCGCTTTCTTGTTTGCGGGGGTGCTCTTGTTTGTCCTGGCGGGCGTCGCGCAGGCGAGTACGTACACGATCAGTCCTACGACGCTGGCCACGGGTCCCAGCCCATTCACGCCGGGCTGCGGCGGGCCTCACGAGGCCCTACCGACGAGCTTCAACTACCAGGACACCGAGATCGAGCCTTGGGTGGCGGTCGATCCGACCGATCCGAGCCACATCGTCGCCTTCTTTCAGCAGGACCGATGGTCCGACGGGGCCGCCCACGGCCTCGTGGCGCGGATCTCGCACGACGGCGGCGCGACCTGGCCGACGACGAGCTTCCCCGAGCTCAGCCGATGCGCCGGCGCCGATCGGGGCGATCCCGGCTACTTCGAGCGCTCGTCCGACCCGTGGGTGAGCTTCTCACCGAACGGCAATCTGTACGCGATCTCGATCTCGACGGACATCTCGACGGCGCGGAACGCGGTCGTCGTCAGCAGGTCGACCGACGGCGGCGCCTCGTGGGAGACGCCGATCAGGCTCAAGTTCGACCGCAACAGGGCGGACGTGCCGCTCGGCACCGAATTCAACGACAAGGAATCGATCACCGCCGACCCGGGCAACTCCAGGTTCGCCTATGCGGTCTGGGATCGCCTCGTGTTTCCGAGCGCCCGCGCCTCGGCGGCGGCCCAGGAGCACAACAAGTTCGCGTTCCGCGGGCCGACCTGGTTCGCCCGCACCGCCAATGGCGGGGATAGCTGGCAGAAGGCCCGACCGATCTTCGATCCCGGCGAGCAGAATCAGACGATCGCGAACCAGATCGTGGTCGAGCCGAACGGCGATCTAGTCGACGGCTTCAGCCTCCTCCAGAGCCACGGGAACCCCAGGACCCGCGGCGCGAACGTGGGGGTGATCCGTTCGAGCGATAAGGGCAAGACCTGGTCGGGCCCGACGATCGTGGCCAGGGAGCCGGCGGTCGGGACCAACGACCCGGAGCCGGTCAACTGCCTGCCGCCGTCGATTCGGACGACGCCGTGCGTCCTGGTGAGGACGGGGAACGACGTTCCCGACTTCGCGGTCGATCGCGCCAACGGAAACCTCTACGCGGTCTGGCAGGAGCAGGACTCACTGTCGTCGTTCGGCGACGACACGATCATGCTCTCGCGCTCGACCGATGGAGGCCGGAACTGGGCCGACCCGGTGAAAGTCAACGACACGCCGGGCGACGCCTACAACACGCAGGCGTTCACCCCGAGCGTCGACGTCAGGGGTGACGGCGACGTGGCCGTGACCTACTACGACATGCGCGATGACGTACCGGGCGACTCGACGCTCGACACCGACTACTGGATCGCGCATTCGCACGACGGCGGCCAGACCTGGAGCGATTCCCAGCAGCTCGCCGGGCCGTTCGACATGCGTTCGGCGCCGTACGCCCGTGGCTACTTCGTCGGGGACTACGAGGGGCTGGACAACACCGGCAGCCTGTTCACGCCGTTCTGGATCGAGGGCAATGGCGACCAGGCCTTCGACGCTCTGAACAAGACGGACGGGTTCTTCTCGACCGCGGGTTAATTCGAAGGGAATGCCGTACCGGAGACGGGCCCTCCCTCGGGAGGGTTCGTCTCCATGTGCTCCGCGTCGGTTTGCGTCCCGACGGCGTCGTCGCGCGCCGGATGGATGCTGAGGAGCCGCTCCCCCGAACGTGAATCCGTGAGCCGGACCCGGACGGTCAGGATGCCTCCACCGACGACGGCGGCTGCTTGGTGACCCCCGGCGTGCGGCCGATGTTGGCGTAGATCCAGCGCGAGCGGCGGCCGAAGATGGGCCCGGCAGCGACCTTGGTCGTGCGCCGGACGAGGATGAAGCAAGCGATCGCCCCGAGCACCGCGATCCCGGCGCTCGAGTAGAAGACGACCTGGAAGGCGTCGATGTGGGCGTTGATCAGGTCGGCGCGGACGGTGTGGACGATCGAGCTCTCGCGGACGTGGCTGAAGCCCTTCTGCTCGGCCTGGAGGATGAAGTCGCGGACCCGCGAGACCTGGCTCGCCGTCGGGTGGATGCCCTTCGCCGCGAGCTTGTCGTAGAGCACGTTGTAGTAGTAGGAGAGCTCGATCGCGGTGAGGGCGGCGATCCCGAGTGCCCCGCCGAGCTGTTCGGCCGTGTTGATCATGCCCGCCGCCTGGCCTGAGTCCTCGTCCGGGACCGCGGTGAGGCCGGTCGGGTCGTTGACGGTGAGAACGACCCCGAGTCCCAGCCCCTGTAGCACGAGGCCGGGGATCAGCGCGCCGACGGAGGCGTCGTCGGCGCCGATCGCGAGCGCGACGCCGGAGAGGGCGAGGACGCAGAAGCCGGCGACGAGCGGGATCCGCCCCCCGACTCGGTCGAATGCGCGGCCCGCCAGCGGCCCGGCCAGGATGATCGGGATCGTGCCCGGGATCAGCGCGATGCCCGCCACCGTGGGATCGACGCCGATCACCAGCAGCAAGAAGAACGGCATCAGGAAGCCGAGCCCTAGCTCGATCATCCCCGCCACGACCTGACTGATGTTCGATGCCAGGAAGTTGAGGTGGCGGAAAAGCCGGAAGGTCAGCAGCGGCTCCTTCGCCCGCCCCTCGACCCAGACGAAGACGGCGAGCGCGAGGAGCCCGAGCCCGAGCGGGATCAGCGTGTCGCCTGTCACCCACCCCTGCGGCTCGCCCTGGCTGAGCCCGAACACCACCCCCCCGATCCCGATCGCGAACGTGATCGTGCCCGTCCAGTCGATCGCGGGACGGTCGCCGCTCGGCGCCAGCGCCGGCGTGGCGCGCAGGGTGAGCGCGATCGTCGCCGCCGCGAGCGGGACGTTGATGAGAAAGACGAGGCGCCAGTCGATGCTCGTCAGCACCCCGCCCAGCACGGGTCCGAGGGCGGCGAAGAAGGCGGAGGCGCCGGCGAGGATCCCGAGCGCGGTGCCGCGCCGCTCGTCGGGGAAGACGGCGGAGGTGATCGCCATCGCGTTCGGCATCATCAGCGCCGCCCCGATTCCCTGGACCGCGCGGGCGGCGATCATCCAGGCGATGTCCTGCGCCGCGCCGGCGAGGCTGGTCGCGCAGAGGAAGATCACGGCGCCGGCGAGGAACACCCGGCGCAGACCGAGCAGATCGCCGAGCCGACCGCCGAGGACCATCAGCGCGGCGAGCGGCAGGATGTTCGCGGTCAGCAACCACTGGCCGAGGTCCACCGCCGCACGGAGATCGTGGACAACGTCAGGGGTGGCGAGCGGGACCGCCGTTTGATCGACGAGGATCATGCTGTTGGCGAGCGTCATCGCCCCCAGCGTCAGCCACATCGATCGCGAACCCTTCATCCCCAACCGCCGCCGAGCGGCGCGCCGAGATTATGCGATTTCGCCGCAGCGATCCGGCGCTCGCGACGGACCTACAAGAGATCCTTCTCAGCGAGTTCGGCGCGTGCGCTCTCGGACTTCTCCAGTTCCTCGAGTCCCATCCCGCGCAGCACGCGCGGCGTCTTCGTGAACTGGATGTCCCGGTAGGCGACGACCTGAAGGTGGTTCCCCCACGGGTCGCGGAAGTTGAGCCGCGGGCCGGGGGAGGCCTCGACCCCGGCCTCGGCGAGCGCGGCGCGGACCGCGTCCTTGTCGTCGACGACGAGCCCGAAGTGGCGGGCTCGGTCGGGCGGCTGCGTGCGACCCTCCGAGAGCGCGATGAACTGGTCGCCCATGTCGATGAACGCCATCCCCGGCTCGCGGTCGACGCGCTCGATCTCGAACAGCCGGCCGTAGAACGCGAGCGCCTCGTCGAGGTCGCCGACCTCAAGCGCGACGTGGTTTAGGCCGACGAGCCGGGCGCGCGGCGTCATCCTCGCCCGACCCCGTAGCGGAGCTCGACCATGCCGCTGTCGAACGCCCGCGCGCCCGCCAGCTTCAGCGGGGGGCCGGGAAGGCGGCGCTCGAAGAGCGGCTTGCCCGCGGCGAGGACGACCGGGACGACCGTGAGGTGGACCTCGTCGAGGAGGCCGGCGTCGGCGAACTGGGAGGCGACGTTGCCGCCGCCGACGACCCAGAGGTCGCGCTGGCCGGCGGCAGTGATCATCTCCGCGTGAAGGTCGGCGACATCGGCCGCGACGATCCGCACATCCGCCTGCGGGTCCCTGGGCTTGGGAAGGTCGCGCGAGCTGAGGATCCAGCACGGCTTCCCCGCGTAGGGCCAGTCCTCGGCGTGGTCGAGGATCCACTCGTAGGTCGTCGCGCCGCTCACCAGCGCCCCGACGCCGTCGTAGAAGCGCTCGTAGCAGCCGGCGATCGGCTCGGCGGCGGGGTCATCGAAGCTCCCGCGATAACCGGTCAGCCAGTCGATCGAGTCGTCGGCCTCGGCGATGTACCCGTCGAGCGTGGTCGCGCAGTAGTAGACGGTCCTACTCACCGGCGCCGGGCACGCCGTGGCGGGCGACGACGCGGTCGTAGTTGAGGCGCATCAACGCGATCACATCGTCGACGTCGTCGGGACCCTCGATCCTTCGCGCGCCAGGGCCCTCCCTGCCCGGGAACACCGGGTGGTCGACGATCCGGCCCTCGCGCTTGAGCGTCGACCAGGTCTCCTTCGGGAACGAGAAGTGCGCCGCACGGTCGCCGTGCAGGTGGCCGATCTCACGCCGGCCCACCTTGAAGGAGAACTCGCCGCGCCGCCCGGGACCGGCCTCGACCCCGGGCCACGACGTGACCTCCTCGGTGATCCGCTCGCTGGCGGTCGGTTGGTCGGTCATCGTTCTTATCGAAGGCGGTTGGACCGGCTCGATCCAATTTACAGAGGGGCCGCCCGGCGCCCCGATCCGCGAGGTTCGGACGGTCCTAGACCGCCGCTCGGCGGTGCCACGGCAAGCGGGAGCGCCGCCGGTCGCGGAGGATCCGTTTGGCGGCGTTATGACCGGCGGCGGCCATGACGCCGCCCCCGGGGTGGGTGCCAGCGCCGCACAGGTAGAGACCCTCGACGGGGGTCGCGTACTGGGCGAGGAGCGGCGAGGGGCGCATGAACGCCATCTGGTCGAGACCCTGCTCGCCCTGAAAGATCGAGCCGCCCGTGAGCCCGAATATGCGCTCGAGGTCGGGAGGAGCGAGAACCTCGCGCTCGAGGATCGCGCCCGGGACGTTCGGCGCGTAGCGCGCGAGGTGCGCGATGCACGCGTCGGCGTAGCGCTCGCGGGCATCACCGGCCCAGGCTTCCGCGTCGGGCGGACCGTACTGGGTGAACATCGTCATCACCCAGCGCCCGTCGTCGGTGAGGGTGGGATCGATCGCCGAGGGGAGCTCGGCCTCCACGTAGGGCTGCTCGGCCGGTCGGCCAGCGAGCGCGTCCTGCCAGGAGCGCTCGAGGTAGTCGATCGAGGGGCAGAGGTTGACCCCGGTGCGCTCGAGCATGTGCTGCTCCTCGTCGCTGACGCCCTCGTATGCCGGCGGCTCCGAGAGCACCAGGTTGATCTTCACCGAGCCGCCCCGGGTGCGGTAGCGGCGCATGTCGGCGGCGACCTCGTCCGGGAAGTGCTCGCCCCCGGCGAGGTCGAGGATCGTCGTCTTCGGGTGGGCGCCCGAGGCGACGACCGGGGCCCGGAGCTCGGAGCCGTCCGCCAGCGTCACCCCGACCACGCGACCGCCGCGGATGTCGATGGAGGCGACCTGGGCATCGGGCCAGATCACCGCGCCGGCCGCCTCGGCCGAGCGCGCGATCGCCTGGCTGATCGCGCCCATCCCGCCGATCACCTGTCCCCAGCCGCCGGGGATGCCGTCGATCTCGCCGAGCGCGTGGTGGAGGAGGTTGTAGGCCGTCCCGGGGGTGCGGGGGCCGGCCCAGACGCCGACGACGCCGGTCGAGGCGATCGATCCCTTCAATCCGTCGTGCTCGAAGGTGTCGTCGAGAAGGTCGGCGACGGACATCGTGAAGATCCGGATCAGGTCGTGGACCTGGCGGCGGGAGAGCCCCGCGGTCCGGGCACCCTCCCGCAGCAGCGACAGCAGGTCGGCCGGGCGACGGGAGCCGAGCGCCGGCGGCTCGCGGAGCATCATCGGCCGCAGGAACGACGCCGTCCGCTCGAGCAGCTCCTCGAAGCCCGCGTAGACCTCACCGTCGCTGGTCGAGGACTTGGCGACCGAGGCGGCGGTGCTGGCCGGGTCGTTGTGGAAGAAGATCGGGCCCTCGGGGGTGAGCGCCGCGTACGCGGGGTCGAGCGGAACGGCGCGATAGCCGAAGTCGTGGAGCCGCAGATCGGCGACCACCTTTGGCTGGAGCATCGAGACGACGTAGGAGGCGCGCGAGACCCGCGCCCCCGGCCAGAGTTCCTCGGTCACGCACGCGCCGCCGAGGACCGATCGTCGTTCGAGGACGATCACGCGGAGGCCGGCGCGCGCCAGGTAGGCGGCGGCTGTCAGCCCGTTGTGCCCGGCGCCGACAACGATCGCGTCGAACACGCCGGAGCCGTCTCGGGTGAGGTGGTGCGCGGGCGGTGCGCTTGCCGTCGTGACCTCGATGGCGGCACCCTACACGATCGTACGGTTGACTACAAGATCAGGCCGCGGCGCTCGCGCGAGCGCGTCGAGGGCAACACAGCCGCGCGCGTTCACCGCCACGGGGTTGAGCTCGAGCAGCTCGAGCTCGGACTGGAGGAGGAGCGCCCCGACGCGCGCGGCCAGCGTCGCCGCGGCGTCCACGTCGACCGGCTCGCGTCCGCGCCCCCCGTCGAGAATCGCCGATCCGCGCAGCGACCGGATCGCGGTCGCGACTCGCCCGGCGCTCGCCGGCAACGGGACGACGGCGACGTCCCCGAGCGCCTCGGTCCAGATGCCACCGAGCCCGATCACCAGCGCGGGTACGACGGCGTCCGCGCGCGCCGCGACGAGGAGCTCGACGCCGGGCTCGATCATCCGCTCCACCAGGATCCGCGCCTCGGGCGTCGCGCCGGACAGCTCGCGAAAGGCCCGGCGCGCGGCGGCAGCCGTGGTGATCCCGAGTCGCAGGGCGCCGGATTCGCTCTTGTGATGAAGGCTCGGGGCTGCGGCCTTGAGCGCGACGGGCCCGCCGAGCTCATCGACGGCGTGTGCGCACTCGTCCTCGTCCGCCACAACCGTGCCCGGCGGAACCGGGAGCCCGGCATCCCGCAGCAGCTCCTTGGCCTCGATCTCGTCCAGCCAGCGGCCCTCGCCGGCGCCCGCCCCGTCGGTCGGCGCCGACGCGGCCCGCGCGGCGGCGGCGATCTCGCGCAGT